>NZ_JBFTMK010000145.1:0-9483 GCF_056396965.1 Pseudomonas sp. 05N434 | reverse complement strand
GGTTTTGACCCGTCGAAATCTACGCGTGCCGGCCGACAGCGGGCCATGGGTCAGGTTTCCAACATGCCGGTGGTGCTGATCGAGGGTGACCGCAATGAGCCGGACAAGGCTCACGCGAAGGGCTTCGACTGGGACGAGCTGAAAGACTTCTACGGCGGTGGCACGCTCGGTACCAAGGGTATGAAAACCAGCGGAAACGAAACCTACGAGCCGCCGTTTCGTGGCGCCATTGCGATCAGCCAGAACGCCGATGTCAGCGCGTCCGAAGCAATCCTGACCCGGATTATCAAATCGCATTTTGCGCGACCGGAAGTCACCACCGAGAGCCGTGCGGCGGCTGACAATCTGAACCTGATCCCGGTCGAGCACCTGAGCCACTTTCTGCTGCTGGCTGTGCGCGCGGAAGCGCAGGTCATGGCGAGGTTCGCCGAGCGTGTGCTTGTTCACGAACAACGTCTGCGCAAGCTCAAGGAAATCCGCGTCGAGCGAATCATTAAAAACCACAGCCAGTTGATGGCCCTGGTCGATTGCCTGTGCCTGGTCTGCCCGCTCGATGAAAACCAGGTGGTGACGACCCACCAGGCACTGACAGCCATGGCCCTGGAGCGTCAGGCCGCCATCAGCGCCGACCACCCGCTGGTGGCTGAATTCTGGGAGGTCTACGAGTACCTGGAAAGCTTGGGCGAAGGCCCGCAGGTCAATCACAGCACCGATCCCAAATTGATCGCCATCAACCTCAACGAGTTCGCCGAGCTGGCCAGCGTGCACCGCCAGAACCTGGCAGACCTGAAGACCTTGCGCACGCTGCTGACGGAGAGTCGCAGCCACAAATTGGTGGAAACCAACAAGCCCACGTACAGCGCGGTGCGCGCTTCGCAAAGCGCCGGCAATGCGATGTTCAACAAACCCTTAACCGTGCGCTGCTGGGTGTTTCAGAGCGCATGAACCGCAGTAACCACAGGAGCAGCACCATGCAGATCCAAGTCATTACCGGTGAAATGGCCACCGGCAAAACAACCAAGTTGCGAACGATTGAGGCGGCGCTTCTAAGCGAAGGGAGAGATGCCAGCATCATCCATGCGGAATCCTACGCGGCATCCGGACTGCTTCGAATTATGGAAGTGAGGGTTCACAAAGGGCAGCGAACGCTACTGGTTGACGACTGCACGCGCCAACAGATCGATGCGGTTCTGGAATGGCAATCAACCGTCGAAGAGGACACGCAATACGACGACTTGATTGTTCACCTTGTGCGAAAAGCCAGTTGATGCCAGTCGCAGGAAATTGAAAGTGGTGTCGAGGAGTTGCACCTCCCCGACACCGACCACCACCAAGGAGCAGCACCATGCAAGCACAACACCCAAGCAGCAGCGGCACAGAGGCTACCACGAACGTCTTGAAAGTCGGGGACGACGTTACCTATATCGTTGGTCGCAGTACCGGGCATAGCGTGAGCTTCAGCGTTCGCGAAGGAAAAATCGCCGTGATCAATGACCGTGTGGCCACCGTCAAATCCCGTAACGGTCGCAGCAGTGTGCAACCGTTGAATAAGCTCACTCGCAAAGGCCAACGCAATGCCCTGACCCGTGCTCTGTTGGGAGATGCGGAATGAACAACGGGAAATCCTTCCCCTGGAACCTCGACCTGACAGGCATCTGCGACCAATGCGGCAAATCCCGCGCCCATGGCAACCACAGGAAGTGCAGCAAAGCACGCCAGGCGATCAACGCACGACGTAGGGATGAAGAAGAACGCGCCGGGATAGCTCAAAGACCTAGAAAAAGCGCCGGATTGTTCTGGTTACTTCGCCAGGAATGATCGGCAACAC
The DNA here is from genome assembly GCF_056396965.1 of Pseudomonas sp. 05N434. Classification (NCBI taxonomy): domain Bacteria; kingdom Pseudomonadati; phylum Pseudomonadota; class Gammaproteobacteria; order Pseudomonadales; family Pseudomonadaceae; genus Pseudomonas; species Pseudomonas sp. 05N434. The sequence continues at coordinate 7,655 of NZ_JBFTMK010000145.1, read as the reverse complement.
TTGAACTCGAAAGGCCCGATAACGGGCCTTTCTTCTTTCAGAGGAATGGTAAGTTGTTCAACATCGCGTGGGGACGCACATGGCAGACGGTGTAGAGGCCCGAGGCAATTCCGTACGGGTCTATTTTCGTTTCAATGGCGAGTTGTGCCGGGAGCTTGTACCCGGCGGCAACACAGCGGCCAACCGAGAGCATGCAGCACGCCTGGTGAACATCATCGAATACGAGATACAGGCCGGCACCTTTGACTACAGCCGGCATTTTCCCAACTCGCCCAGACTGGTCGAAAATACCTTCGGCCATTACCTGGACCTGTGGCTGAAGATCAAACGCAACAGCGTTGCCGCCACTTCCTACCGGGGGTACGCCAACAAGGCAGAGGTCCATGTGAGGCCGCGCTGGGGAAAGGTTCAGATCGACCAGATCGATCATTTAGATTTGCAGGAGTGGGTGCAGGACACGCTGTCGAAGCGGCTCAAGAACAAGACCATTCGCGACATCATCAGCAATGTGCGCCAGGTTTTCAGGTTGTATCGCACTCGTAAAAAAGTGGCTCATGACCCGACTGAAGGGCTGTTCGTCCGCCTGCCTGATCCGGAAGCTCCAGACCCATTCACCAGGGCAGAAATCAAGCAGATCCTGGAAACGCCAACCAGCCGCACGCAGGAGCTGTTGATGGTGCAGTTCATGATTTGGGCTGGGCCGCGAGTTTCGGAAACTATTGCCTTGGCTTGGGAGGATGTCGACCTGGAGCGAGGAACGGTGATTTTCCGCCGTTCGAAGGTGCGCGGGGCTTATCGGGTGACGAAAACTCGGCGCTCGACGCGGAAGGTGCGGCTGTTGGAGCCGGCGTGGGATGCGCTACGTAAGATCGATGCGATCAATCGGAAGAAGATAGAGGAGACGGTCGATATCGTTGAGCGGGACAACAAGACAGTGCGTCAGCACAAATTGCACTTCGTCTTTCTGAACAGTAAAAGCGGCTTGCCGCATGTGAGCGATTTCGTTGTACGGGATCGGTTCTTCAAGGCGCACTTACATAAGGCAGGTGTTCGCTATCGCGGGCCAGGGCAATGTCGTCACACCTATGCCAGCCAATTGCTGACTACGGGCGTCGCTTCAATCGATTGGATTGCTGAGCAGATGGGGCATACCAATGGGAACATGATTCGGCAGCATTATGGAACCTGGATCAATGAAGACGGACCGGACGTCATTGGCATGCTGCACCACGCGCTGAACCTGTAGCAAATTACCCATGCAACACGTGACCAAATCCGGATGAGGTGTCAGGCCGCTTTCAACTCAGACCTAGATCGTGGGTTTGGGCTAACCTTACGATTGATTGAAAACACAATACCCCGAACCGGAACCCATCAGCTCCTGGGTTCCGGTCGCAGGACTTCTAACGATGTAGGTCAATACAGGGATGTCATCGTGTCTATCGCAGCCACCCAAGCAAAGCTTCATTGGAACTATTTTGTGGCTTTAGAACGTGACATGGATCTGCTCTCACGCTATGTCGAGTTCTGCGAAGAAAATTTTTCAGTGTTCTCAGTAGAGCTCGCCCATCTTCTTTTTGCAGCTGCTTCCGAAGTCGACGTTGTGTGCAAGCTGATCTGCGAGCAGGTGTCCCCTGGGGCACGAAGAGAAAATATCAACGACTACAAAGCCGTTCTCTTGCAGGCATTACCAGACCTTCCCTACACCGAAGTTTTTGTCCCGCGATACGGGCTGTCATATCGCCCATGGTCTAACTGGGAGGGCGATCGAAACCCAGACTGGTGGAGCAGTTACAACAAAGTGAAGCATGAGCGAGATGCGTACTTTAACCAAGCAACGCTCAAGAACGCGCTAACTGCTCTTGGCGCCCTGCTCGTGCTTACCGTCCACTATTACTCTCGAAAGTTGGCTCCAGAGCATGGACAGGTATTGAGGCTAAAAGACACGACGAAGCAACTGGAACCTGAATCGACACTGCTTCGTCTTCCAGAAGCCAACTACTTTTCACATATGGTTGTCTGAATTATCAAGCGTGGAGGCATTACAAACCCTCCTGACAGAAATTTAAGGGGTACCGATGACAAGCGAAGAACTTACTGCGCATCTCGAATTCATCGATGGCGTCCAAAAAGCCCAATCTCTTGTGCTCAGAGCACTACTGAGACAGCAACCCACTGTCTTGAACCAGCTACAAAACTATCTTCCCCATCTGCAAACACAGGCGTTCTACCAAAGCCTCACCCTTGAACAACGAAAAGCAATGAAAGCGACTCTTGAAAATATTGTCGGTCCCGTACAAACAGAAAACTCCTAACCTCATTGCAAAAGGCGACAAGGCTCCAGTTCATTTGTGAAGCGATATGGCCGATCACCTACGATTACACATTGTCGTCGTGTGCAATGGCCAAGATTGCTTGAAAGCCAAGCCTGGCTTGGCCTGCGCTCTGATCGGCATCTGTCGTGACATGTATGTGTATCCATCTGAAGCTGGGCAGACGGACATCACCCCTTGGGCGTCATTGGAAACATCGGCTGACTGTTTGACGGCCCCCTTGGTGTGCAGTCGGTTAACCGATGTCCAATTTCTTCAATCGAGCCAGGCCTTGCCTGATATGGCCAGTGTTTTCACTCATGGTCCACAGTGCGCCACGGACATTTCCGCCCACTTCCTGTGCCCCTTGCTCTTCGATCAGCAGGGTCAACTCCATAATGGCCGCCTCCAGGGCCTGCTGGTTTTCGAATAGCCTTTCCAGTACATCCGACAGTGAATAATCGCTTGGCATGGTGTCGACTCCTTTCGAGAAAGCCCAAGCATAGCAGCGACAGTGCCCCCAATTGGAACCTGCAATAGGTTGATTGGAGTATGGTCAATTGATGAAGCTGTCACCGGCTACTTTCAACTCTAAGCTCCCTTTGGTGACAGAGCGAAATCAGCCAGAAGCCGGCGTTGGATTTCTTTTACTACTTGATAGAATCTGCCTCCAAAGTATCTACCAAACTAGGGGCGATTCAGACGTACCTGTTAGCTATCATGAATGTGGCGAACGATATGCGGGAGCAGGGATGGCGAGAGTTTTGCTCGATGGAATGAGGCTAGTTGATCCAGTCGTACAGGATCTGGGTACACCGGGGATGACGCCAGTTCTTGCTATTGAGCGTGCGTTTGAGGCTCTCCTGCGCCAGTGCTTTATAGAGTCCTTTTCGGACGTTCTCATCAAGCCGCCTTCTGTCAAATTTCACTCGATGTACTTCAAGCAGCGATTCGCCTCGCTCCCAGCGCTGCTGGGAACGAGCTATGTGACTTGGTATCCAGAAATCACTATCGCAACAAAGCCACAGGACAGCTTTGATAATGTTGATCTCGCTTCGTCGAGCATGGATCTGCTGCCGATCATTTACGGTGGTGGCATATCGCGAATCTCCCAGCTCAAAAAAAAGCAGCTGAAGCGCCAAGTGAATCACGTGCTGAGGATCAATCACATCAAGCTCGGCAAAGAGGTGATTCAAGCCATTTTGGATCGTCTCTCCCAGGACACTCCACCTCAACCCTTGATAGCAAATTTTGATCCAGAAGCAGGCTCGTGGTGGCATCGAGCAGTCTCATTCGATCACATGCTTACTGGTAAGCGATTCCTGTGCACATGCTCAATGCCCTACCACACCACCTCTGTAATGCAATCTGACGCTGAAGGTGTTGTTTTGAGTGGTTACTTAGCTGAATGCGAATACAGGGAGGGTCTATGCCACCTCTGTGTGGCTCGTTTGGCACCTGAAGACGAGAGATATGGTGCAAGTGTCGAGACCAATTTCGAGGGCTACATCAACCAAGTGATGTTCGATCTTGGCGTGGACAAGAGGACCGCCAGAGCTGAAATCATGCACATCCTTGGCTTGAGTCGGTGGCAACGTGAGTCAGCTCTCTACGGCCTCATCAGAGATATCTTTCCCGATAATCAGGTACTTCGAGAGGCATCGCCGGAGTGGCTGGGAAGGATGCGTATCGACATCTATCTTCCAGAACTGCGGCTTGCGATAGAGCACCAGGGAGAACAGCACTACCGGCCCCTGTCTGTATTTGGCGGGGAAGAAGCTCATCTTCGTGTCGTTGCGCGTGACGAATTGAAGCGACGGCTATGTATGGAAAATGGTGTCGAAGTGGTCGATTTTAGGTTCGACGCGCCGCTCACCATATCTTCCATAAGAAATCGACTTCGCAGGTATTGGGGAGAAGCGAAATGACCGGACGTAGAAACAATGAGGCGGATTTTAATGCGCTCATCGATGTGATGGCTGAGATGATAGATGCGCAAGTGATGGTCCAGCGCACAAAAGATGATGACTGGATTACTGAATAGCAGTCAGCGTGCTGCCGCCTGCTTTTGGTCGATTACAGCCTTATCTCCCCGACGATTCGCCTCCGCATCGTGTGAGTCCGTCAGATGCCTGCCAATAGCATGGTCAAAGCCAGGCTCACCTGACCGTATGAATGTTATTATGAGCTAGGGGAGTTAGCTGGTCCCTAATTAAGGACTGCTCTCGCCAAGCGCAGTGCCGCGCTATGGCTCATATACCGCTCTCTTAGCTATCTCGTAAGCGCTGTTTGCTTGCCAAGTCAGCAATCTCTGGTCTGCTCATAGTCACCGTGCGCGCCATGTTTTCGGTTCCCGTTGTAACGTGGAACGGGATGGTTGGATGGTCATGTTAGCTAAATCGACGTTGGGTTTAGGTTCACCCAGCTTGGTAAAACTACGCCGCTTTCTACCCGAAGCGGCTCGATACGAAAGTACCGTAGGCCGTCCGTGTCAATCGACTTGTTAGACCGCGCCTGCATTTCCATCACCCCGGGCAACGTGCTTGTTCGTACAGTTTGCAATGCGTTCCTTGGCACAGTAGAAATTGTTTCTCCCCGTTTGCCACGGCGTCACCTCGGCACTGGAGAACCGGTAAAACCGGAACTCCCCCGGCTGATGCTCGCTCTCCCGGAGCTTGCTGCGAGGCCCGATCACAACGACGAGCTCGTCGTACTTCTCAGGGTTTCCTACATTGATATTGTTGCCAGTAGGCGAGTTGTTGAACTTGATCTGCACTCGTTTTTCGTCGTGCACACCGTCGTGCCCGGGTAGACGCAATTCTTCAACAAGCACCGTTCCGAAGGCATCAGCGCAAAGGAACTCGCCAATATCCCCCAGGAACCTCGAGGATCGGATTACGCCGACTTCCTCGAGTCGATCGACGGCTTTGAAGAAGGCTGCCAGGGCGGATTCTTGATCGGGTGTCATAGCGGTCTCACCATAAGTAGACGACACATGTGGCGTTGCGCCACTGTGTCGCATAACGCTCCTTGTCCTTGCGTAATCCCATGAGCCAATTGAGTCCAGCGTTAGAACCGCGACTTGGGCATAAGAGCAAAGCGACAAGCTCTGCACGGAGGTTACGAAGTGGTTGCCAGTGTGTCCATGGTCGCTTGTGGTCTGCTTGCCCCATTTGTAAACGTCCGCTATTGGGCCGATAGCCGTCGGCTTGCTTTCACTCCGGGGGTTGCGAAAAATCTCAGAAATACAGGCCGTGTTCCCATATTGTTCCCATATGGCCCTTTTTCAGACGCCAGAAACCACAAACCCCCGACTTTCTCTAGGAAAATCAGGGGTTTGTGTGTTTCAAATTTGGCGGTGAAGGAGAGATTCGAACTCTCGATACAGTTTCCTGTATACACACTTTCCAGGCGTGCTCCTTAAGCCACTCGGACACTTCACCGTATCTCGTCAAACCTATTCAGTCTGTCGAGGCGCGCTAATGTAGTCGAAAGCTTTTCTGATGGCAAACATTTTTTTCAGAATTTTCATGCGCTTAACGCGATTAGCGCTTTGGGGGCGTTCAAGGGCATGGCAAACCTGCCAATCTCCGGCTTCGCCTCCCCTTCTATATAGAAGCCAATGCACGATGGGCGGGGCGGACAATGCCTGGAGAGCTGGAAAAGGGTGACTGACGGGTCAGTCACGGCGCTTTACCTGGCCTACAGCGGTGGGTAACGTCTGCCCTACTTTATTAGAAGGATTGGCGTCATGAGTGAGTTGATTTCCTACCATCTCGAAGACGGTATCGCGACCCTGACCTTGAGCAATGGCAAGGTCAATGCCATCTCTCCAGACGTGATTGTCGCGTTTAACGCTGCGCTGGATCGGGCGGTAGCGGATCGGGCGGTGGTGATCATTACCGGTCAGCCGGGGATTTTGTCGGGTGGTTATGATTTGAAGGTGATGACCGCCGGCCCTAACGAGGCCATGGCGCTGGTGGCTGCGGGTTCGACCCTGGCTCGTCGCCTGCTGTCGCATCCGTTCCCGGTGGTCGTGGCGTGTCCTGGGCATGCGGTGGCCAAGGGTGCGTTTCTTCTGTTGTCGGCTGACTACCGCATCGGTGTCGATGGCCCGTTCAGCATTGGCCTGAACGAAGTGCAGATCGGCATGACCATGCACCATGCCGGTATCGAACTGGCCCGTGATCGTCTGCGCAAGTCGGCGTTTCATCGCGCGGTGATCAACGCCGAGATGTTCAACCCGCAGAGTGCCGTGGATGCCGGTTTCCTCGATAAGGTGGTGTCGGCCGAAGAGCTGCAAGGCGCGGCGCTGGCGGCGGCTCGTCAGTTGAAGAAGCTCAACATGATCGCCCACAAGAACACCAAGTTGAAAACGCGCAAGGCGCTGCTGGAGACGCTGGACAACGCGATCATCCTGGATCAGGAGCACATGGGCTAAGCCCGAACGCGTTGCACCGAAAAGCCCGACCGTCGTGTCGGGCTTTTTCTTGGGTGTCTGGTTTAAAACCTTACAACCGCTCTAGGCCGCATCTGACCCACAAGTCGGAAACATGCGTTCAAAAATCGGCTATCTCCCACTTCTATAGCGGCAATTGCCGAAAACAGTGCACATCCGTACACTGCGCCACCTTTTGTCCCGGTGGGCCTTTAAATGCTGTTTGTGTTTCGTATGTTATTGATGGGCCTGCACTTTATTCTGGCCGGTGCGCTTGGAGTGATTCTCGGGCTGTGCCGCCCGTTCAATCCCGACAACAGCCGTTTGTGCGCCCGTCTGTATGCGTGGCCGGYAATGTGTATTTTGCGTTTGCGGGTGAAGGCCGATGTCGGGCCGTTGATGGATAAACCCGACAGCTGCGTGATCATCGCCAACCACCAGTCCAACTACGATCTGTTTGTGTTCGGCAACGTGGTGCCCCGCCGCACCGTGTGCATCGGCAAGAAGAGCCTGAAGTGGGTGCCGCTGTTCGGGCAGTTGTTCTGGCTGGCGGGCAATGTGTTGATCGATCGCGGCAATGCGCACAAGGCACGCCAGTCGATGCTGACCACCACGCACACCTTGCAGAATGAAGACACCTCGATCTGGGTCTTCCCCGAGGGCACCCGCAACTTGGGTGAAGAGCTGCTGCCGTTCAAGAAAGGCGCGTTCCAGATGGCGATTGCCGCCGGCGTGCCAATCGTGCCGGTGTGTGTCAGCAGTTACGTCAAACACATGCGATTGAACCGCTGGCGCAGTGGGAAGATTCTGATCCGTTCGTTACCGGCAATTCCTACGGCTGGATTGAGTCTGGATGACATGCCGATGTTGATCGCCCAGTGCCGCGAACAGATGCGTGAGTGCAT
>NZ_JBFTMK010000144.1:0-10390 GCF_056396965.1 Pseudomonas sp. 05N434 | reverse complement strand
TCCTGACCCCAGTCACCCTGCCAGTCATAGGGTTTATGCATGTTGATAATGATCGCGTAACCTTGGGCCCGGGCGACTCGTAAATCATTTTCAAGCCAATCCAGCGCAGCGGTAATGTTAAAAGTTGTAGGATTCAGGGGATGGGAAATTTTGGTTGCGTAAGTCGGCTCATTATTAAGCTGGACCAGATGAACCTCCCCTATATTTTTGGAATAGGCAAGACTGCCCGAATACATCTTATTGAACAAAAAGCCCGTAATCTTCAAATCGAAATCATCTACCTTGCCGGCATGATGCTCTTGATATTCGACAATACTGCCCGCCGCACAACTATTAGTAAAACAATCATCGACATTGTTCTGATAGTCATGATTACCCAAGCCGTACAGATAGTCTTTATTAAAGTACTTCTGCAGCGTCGAATTGATATACGAACGCTGCCAACCATGACCAAACGCCGTCATGTCACCGTTGATCATCAATGGCACCTGCGACTGACCGCCCATCTTGCTTCTGAAATCCGCAATACTCGCGAACTGGGTCTCCACCAGCCATTTGGCACGCTGTTCAAACTCGCTGTCAGGTTCATATTCCTCACTGTCCGTTTTATCCGTCCACGGATACTGCGGATCAGACGCGAAGACCATATGAATAGGTGTACCTTCATTTGAATGTGCGACAGATGCCAGCGACAGGATCCACATGCATGCGAATAACTTCGCACCTTTTACAATGTTCATAGAATTCCATTTCCGTAATATTAGATAGGCACGCCGTTATATAACAACGGCATGCCAGAACAACTTATTCCAGAAAATAGAAAACCGCAAACATCAAACAGCGGGCAATTCAGTTAATATATTTCCGACTTGCTTATAACAACTGACGTCGATGCTTTCGCCAGCAGCATAGGACTCCCGTACAGGGAAACGTAATGCGCGCCTGGCTGAAGCGCCGCCACGTCATACCGCCTTCGATGCCAGGATTTTGCCGGTCGATGCCACCGTAGCGCTCGAATGAGCTCGCCGCCCCCTCAAAACCGTCCATAATTCACAAGTCAATTGATTCAAGTCATTACACTGTCAGTTGATTTCCACCAACGTGACCAAAGGTCGCACCCTTGAGTTAGAGCTACAGGCGTATCATTGCGCCACTGCAACACCTCTTTTTGACCGCGGTCGGCACGTACTGACCGAGGCATTTTTCCACTGCCGTGGGATGCAATGATGAGCAATCAGATTCCGGTACACGACGTCACTCCACCCGCCAAGAACGCGAACAACAGCGTCGACCTCTACGCCTCTCGAGAAAAGATCTACACCCGCGCCTTCACCGGTCTGTTCCGCAACCTGCGGATGACGGGTGGTGCCGCACTGTTTCTGCTGTATTTCGGCACGGTGTGGCTGAGCTGGGGCGGTCATCAGGCCGTCTGGTGGAACCTGCCGGAGCGTAAGTTCTTCATTTTTGGCGCGACCTTCTGGCCCCAGGATTTCATCCTGCTCTCAGGCATTCTGATCATCAGCGCCTTCGGCCTGTTCTTCATTACCGTGTATGCCGGTCGGGTCTGGTGCGGCTACACCTGCCCGCAAAGCGTCTGGACCTGGATCTTCATGTGGTGCGAAAAGGTCACCGAAGGCGACCGCAACCAGCGCATCAAGCTCGACAAGGCGCCGATGAGCGCCAACAAATTCCTGCGCAAATTCAGCAAGCACACGATGTGGCTGCTGATCGGTTTCGTGACCGGCATGACCTTCGTCGGCTACTTCTCGCCGATTCGTGAACTGGTGATCGACTTCTTCACCGGTGAAGCCGATGGCTGGTCGTATTTCTGGGTCGGTTTCTTCACCCTCGCCACCTACGGCAACGCCGGCTGGCTACGCGAACAGGTGTGCATTTACATGTGTCCGTATGCACGCTTCCAGAGCGTGATGTTCGACAAGGACACGCTGATCGTCTCCTACGACCCGCGCCGTGGCGAAAGCCGTGGCCCGCGCAAGAAAGGCATCGACTACAAGGCTCAGGGCCTGGGCGATTGCATCGACTGCACCATGTGCGTCCAGGTCTGCCCCACCGGCATCGACATCCGCGACGGCCTGCAAATCGAATGCATCGGCTGTGCGGCCTGCATCGACGCCTGCGACAGCATCATGGACAAGATGGATTACCCGCGCGGCCTGATCAGCTACACCACTGAGCACAACCTGTCGGGGCAAAAAACCCATAAACTGCGCCCTCGCCTGATCGGCTACGCCCTGGTGTTGCTGACCATGATCGCGTTGCTGGTGACTGCGTTCTTCATGCGCTCGCTGGTCGGTTTCGATGTCAGCAAAGACCGCGTACTGTACCGTGAGAACGCCGAAGGCCGGATCGAAAACGTCTACAGCCTGAAGATCATGAACAAGGACCAGCGCGACCACACCTACGTGCTCGAAGCCACCGGCCTGCCGGACCTCAAGCTGCAAGGCAAGCGCGAGATCAAAGTCGCCGCCGGGGAAATTTTCARCCAGCCGGTCGAGTTGTCCAGCTCGCCGGAGCAACTGCCGTCGAGCACCAACGAGGTGAAGTTCATCCTCAAGGATGCCGATGACGCCAGCGTCCACGTTGAAGCCAAGAGCCGATTCATCGGCCCACAAATTCGTTGAGAGAAGTGATCATGCCCGCAGCAACTGCCGCAAGTCCCTGGTACAAGCACCTTTGGCCGTGGATCATCATCGCCATCCTGGCCTGCTCGGTGACCTTGACCCTGTCGATGGTGACCATCGCGGTGAACAACCCGGACAACCTGGTCAACGACAACTATTACGAGGCCGGCAAAGGCATCAACCGCTCCCTGGACCGTGAACTGCTGGCCCAGACCCTGCAACTGCGAGCCAGCGTGCACCTGGATGAGCTGACCGGCGAAGTCGACCTGCGCCTGAGCGGCAACAGCCAACCGAAAACCCTTGAGCTGAATCTGATTTCGCCGACCCAGCCGGAGAAGGATCGCAAGATCACCCTGGCCCGCAGTGAAACTGAACAGGGCCGCTACATTGGCCAGTTGAGCGACAAGGTCGAAGGCCGCCGCTTCGTCGAATTGCTGGGTGTGCAGGATGACAAGACCTGGCGCATGTTCGAGGAAGAACAGGTCAGCCATGCCAAGGATCTGCTGCTCGGTGATGAGCCGTTGCAAGGTGCCGAAGACCTGAAGAAATAGTCACAACGATCTCCTGTGGCGAGCGGGCTTGCCCGCGTTCGGTTGCGCAGCAGCCGCAAGTTGTCTACTCGATCTATCGAGAAGTTCGCGCTGACTGTCTTTGGGACCGTTGCGCGGTCCAACGGGGGCAAGCCCCCTCGCCACAGAGGCCTTTGGGCCTGCCACAATGGTTTTCATGGCAACAAACATGACCAGTCCAACCCCCTGCTACCACTGCGCCCTGCCCGTCCCGGCCGGTAGCCGCTTCACCGCCGCTGTCCTCGGGGATACCCGCGAATTCTGCTGCCCGGGTTGCCAGGCGGTGGCCGAGGCCATCGTGGCCGGTGGGCTGGAAAGTTACTACCAGCATCGCAGCGAAGCCTCGGCCAACCCCGAAGCCTTGCCGGTGCAGTTGGTCGACGAGTTGGCGCTGTATGATCGCGCCGACGTGCAGCAACCCTTTGTCCGTCACGAAGGCGAACTCGCCGAAACCACCCTGTTGATGGAAGGCATCAGCTGCGCCGCCTGCGGCTGGCTGATCGAAAAGCATCTTCGCAGCCTGTCGGCGGTGGCCGAAGCACGCCTGAACCTGTCCAACCATCGCCTGCACGTGCGCTGGGCCGACGCGCAATTGCCGTTGAGCCAGGTGCTCAGCGAATTGCGCCACATCGGTTACGCCGCTCACCCTTATCAGGCCGACCGTGCCAGCGAACAACTGGCCAGCGAAAACCGTCTGGCCCTGCGCCAACTCGGGGTCGCCGGGTTGCTGTGGTTCCAGGCGATGATGGCGACCATGGCCACCTGGCCGGAATTCAACATTGACCTCAGCCCCGAACTGCACACCATCTTGCGTTGGGTCGCGTTGTTTCTCACCACGCCGATCGTGTTCTACAGCTGTGCGCCGTTCTTCAAAGGGGCGATGCGCGATCTGCGCACCCGGCACCTGACGATGGACGTCTCGGTGTCACTGGCAATTGGCAGTGCCTATATCGCCGGGATCTGGACCTCGATCACCGGGGTCGGCGAGCTGTATTTCGATGCGGTGGGAATGTTTGCGCTGTTCCTGCTGGCTGGGCGCTACCTGGAACGCCGCGCCCGGGAACGAACCGCCGCCGCGACCGCACAACTGGTCAATCTGTTGCCCGCCTCCTGCCTGCGGCTGAGTGCCGACGGCCAGAGCGAGCGGATTCTGCTCAGCGAGCTGCGCGTGGGCGATCAGGTGCTGGTGCACCCCGGCGCGATCCTGCCGGCCGACGGCAAGATCCTCGACGGTCAGTCGAGCATTGACGAATCCCTGCTCACCGGCGAATACCTGCCGCAACCACGAACCCTGGGCGACGCTGTCACCGCTGGCACCTTGAACGTCGAGGGTGCGTTGACCGTGGAGGTCCTGGCGCTGGGTCAGGACACGCGCCTGTCGGCCATCGTCCGCCTGCTGGATCGCGCCCAGGCCGAAAAGCCACGGCTGGCGGAAATCGCCGACCGCGCCGCGCAATGGTTCTTGCTGCTGACGCTTATCGCAGTGGCCGCCATCGGCCTGCTCTGGTGGGAGCTGGATTCATCGCGAGCGTTCTGGATTGTCCTGGCGATGCTGGTTGCGACCTGCCCGTGCGCCTTGTCCCTGGCCACGCCGACCGCCCTCACCGCCGCCACCGGCACGCTGCACAAACTGGGGCTTTTGCTGACGCGCGGCCATGTACTGGAAGGCCTGAACCAGATCGACACGGTGATTTTCGACAAGACCGGCACCCTCACCGAAGGTCGGCTGGCCTTGCGTTCGATCCGGCCGCTTGGGGCACTGGCGAGCGATCAATGCCTGAGCCTCGCCGCCGCCCTGGAAAACCGTTCCGAACACCCGATCGCCCGGGCTTTTGGCCGCGCGCCGCTGGCCGCCGAAGAGGTCCACAGCACGCCGGGCCTGGGTCTCGAAGGCTTGGTCGGCGCGCAACGCCTGCGCATTGGCCAACCGGGTTTTGTCTGCGAGCTCAGCGGTGCTCAAGTGCCGATGATGCCCGATGAACCCGGCCAATGGCTGCTGCTCGGCGACAGCCAGGGACCACTGGCGTGGTTCGTCCTCGACGACCGTTTGCGCGCCGACGCCCCCGCTCTGCTGGCGGCCTGCAAGGCTCGCGGCTGGCGCACCTTGCTGCTGTCCGGCGACAGCTCGCCGATGGTCGCCAGCGTCGCCGCCGAACTGGGCATCGACGAGGCCCGTGGCGGTTTGCGTCCGGACGATAAATTGCAGGTGCTGCAACAACTGCACCAGGAAGGCCGCAAGGTGTTGATGCTCGGTGACGGGGTCAACGACGTGCCGGTGCTGGCCGCCGCCGACATCAGCGTGGCGATGGGCTCGGCCACCGATCTGGCAAAAACCAGTGCCGACGCGGTGTTGCTGTCGAACCGCCTCGACGCGCTGGTGCAAGCCTTCAGCCTGGCCCGTCGCACCCGTCGGGTCATCATCGAGAACTTGCTGTGGGCAGCGCTGTACAATGGCCTCATGTTGCCATTCGCCGCCCTCGGCTGGATCACTCCGGTGTGGGCCGCGGTCGGCATGTCCATCAGTTCGTTGACCGTGGTGTTGAATGCTTTGCGCCTGACTCGCCTGCCGAGCGCGCCAGCCACCAGCGCCACGCCAGAAACCCGCCCGCTGCCGGCCTGAGCCGCGCGGGCATGGAGTCCAGATGCCAGCTCTCTACGTGATGATCCCGGCCGCGCTGCTGATCGTGGCCATCGCTATCTACATCTTCTTCTGGGCGGTCGACAGCGGTCAGTACGACGACCTCGACGGCCCGGCCCACAGCATCCTGTTCGACGACCAGGACCCGAAGCACACGGCAGCGGTCGACGAGGCCAGTGGCCATCCGGCCAAACCCGACGACAAGGCGCCACCCCATGCTTGAGTTGGCGCCACTGCTGGTCTCTGCGCTGATCCTCGGCCTGCTCGGTGGCGGCCATTGCCTGGGCATGTGCGGCGGTTTGATGGGCGCGTTGACCCTGGCGATCCCCAAGGAGCAGCGCAGCCGACGCTTGCGCTTGTTGCTGGCCTACAACCTGGGGCGGATTCTCAGCTACGCCGCGGCCGGCCTGCTGATCGGCCTGGCTGGCTGGGCCGTGGCCAATAGCCCGGCGGCGATGTTCATGCGCATCCTCGCCGGATTGCTGCTGATCGCCATGGGGCTGTACCTGGCCGGTTGGTGGAGCGGCTTGACCCGCATCGAAAGCCTCGGTCGCGGCCTGTGGCGGCATATCCAGCCGGTGGCCAACACACTGTTGCCAGTGTCGAACCTGCCCCGCGCCTTGCTGCTCGGCGCGCTGTGGGGCTGGCTGCCGTGCGGGCTGGTTTACAGCACATTGCTGTGGTCGGCGAGTCAGGGTAATGCGCTGGACAGTGCGTTGCTGATGCTGGCGTTCGGGTTGGGCACCTGGCCGGTGCTGCTCGCCACAGGCCTGGCCGCCGAGCGGGTCACGGCGTTGTTGCGTAAACGCAGCGTGCGCATGACCGGCGGCTTGTTGGTGATGGTGTTCGGCATCTGGACCTTGCCGGGGCCGCATCAGCATTGGCTCATGGGGCATTAGCCCCCTCGCCACAAAAACTATCGCTATCGCCAATCACCGTTGATGCAAATCAAGATGCCGCAACGCCGCACCCCCTAGACTCGCCGACACTGCCAGCCTATCCGGGGGAATGCCCGCATGCTCGACGCCATTCGTTGGGACACAGATCTGATCCGCCGTTACGACCTGGCGGGGCCACGCTATACCTCGTATCCGACGGCCGTGCAATTCGACAGCCAGGTCGGCACCTTCGACCTGTTTCATGCCCTGCGCGACAGCCGCAAGGCGCTGCGACCGTTATCCCTGTATGTGCACGTGCCGTTCTGCGCGAACATCTGCTACTACTGCGCCTGCAACAAAGTCATCACCAAGGACCGTGGCCGTGCCCTGCCCTATTTGCAGCGCCTGGAACAGGAAATCCAGCTGATCGCCTGCCACCTCGACCCCATGCAAAAAGTCGAGCAACTGCATTTTGGCGGCGGCACACCGACCTTTCTCAGTCACGATGAACTGCGTCAGCTGATGGCCCGGCTGCGCAAGCATTTCAATCTGCTGGACGACGATTCCGGCGACTACGGCATCGAGATCGACCCGCGCGAGGCCGACTGGTCGACCATGGGCCTGCTCCGGGAACTGGGCTTCAACCGGGTCAGCATCGGCCTGCAAGACCTTGACCCGACGGTACAGCGGGCGGTCAATCGCCTGCAAAGCCTGGAAGAAACCCGCGCGGTGATCGACGCCGCCCGGACTCTGCAATATCGCTCGATCAACATCGATCTGATCTACGGCTTGCCGAAGCAGACGCCCGAGAACTTCGCCCGCACCGTCGACGAAGTCATCAACCTGCAACCGGACCGGCTCTCGGTGTTCAACTACGCCCATCTGCCAGAGCGCTTCATGCCGCAACGGCGGATCAACAGCAACGATCTACCGGAACCGGCGCAGAAGCTGGAAATGCTCCAGCGCACCATCGAACAACTGACGGCCGCCGGTTACCGCTACATCGGCATGGACCACTTCGCCCTGCCCGATGATGAACTGGCGATTGCCCAGGAAGAGTCGACCTTGCAACGCAACTTCCAGGGCTACACCACCCACGGTCATTGCGATCTGATCGGTCTGGGGGTATCGGCCATCAGCCAGATCGGCGACCTGTACTGCCAGAACAGCAGCGACCTGACCCAGTACCAGAACGCTTTGGCGTCCGCGCAACTGGCCACCGCCCGTGGCCTGCTGTGCAATGCCGACGATCGCTTGCGCAGGGCGGTGATTCAGCAACTGATTTGCCATTTCAACCTGGAATTCGCGGAAATCGAGCAGGCCTTCAACATCGATTTTCGCGGTTACTTCGGCGAGCTCTGGCCACAGCTGCAGGACATGGCCAAGGACGGGTTGATCGAGCTCGACAATGAACGGATCACCGTACTCCCCGCAGGCCGACTGCTGGTGCGCTCGGTGTGCATGGTGTTCGATGCATACCTGGAACACACCAATCGCCAGCGCTTTTCACGAGTGATCTAATGCCTTGCGGTTAAATTGTCGCAGGCTGGTCCGAATGTCCTCCCGTGGGGTACCCTTACGTCTTATGCGTGTTTTCCCACAAGGATTAAAGAAATGTCCGAGCCAGTAAAGCTGCGCGCTCATAACCAGGCCCATTGTAAGGATTGCAGCCTGGCCCCTCTCTGCCTGCCACTTTCTCTGAATCTGGAAGACATGGATGCGCTGGACGATATCGTCAAACGTGGTCGCCCGCTGAAAAAAGGCGAATTCCTGTTTCGCCAGGGCGACACGTTCGATTCCGTTTATGCAGTACGCTCCGGCGCCCTGAAGACCTTCAGCCTGAGCGATGGCGGCGAAGAACAACTCACCGGTTTCCATTTGCCGAGTGAATTGGTCGGTCTGTCGGGCATGGACACCGAAAAGCATCCGGTCTCGGCGCAAGCCCTGGAAACCACTTCGGTGTGCGAGATCCCGTTCGAGCGCCTCGACGAACTGGCCCTGCAACTGCCACAACTGCGCCGTCAGTTGATGCGCGTGATGAGCCGCGAGATTCGTGACGATCAGCAAATGATGTTGCTGCTGTCGAAGAAAACCGCCGACGAGCGCATCGCCACCTTCCTGGTCAACCTGTCGGCCCGTTTCCGCGCCCGAGGCTTCTCGGCCAACCAGTTCCGGCTGAGCATGTCGCGCAACGAAATCGGTAATTACCTGGGCCTGGCGGTGGAAACCGTGTCCCGGGTGTTCACGCGCTTCCAGCAAAACGAACTGATCGCCGCCGAGGGCAAGGAAGTGCACATCCTCGACCCGATCCAGCTCTGCGCCCTGGCCGGTGGCTCGATCGAAGGCTGACCCTGTTGACGGTGGCTGAGCGAAACGGTTCAGCCACCGTTATACTGCGACGTTTGCAGCCCGCCAGGACACTTCGACGATGGTCATCGACTCCTTCGACATCAAATCACTGATCCGCCCCGTGATCGACTTCCCCAAGCCGGGCGTGATCTTTCGCGACATCACCCCGCTGTTTCAGTCGCCCACAGCCCTGCGCCTGGTGATGGACAGCTTCGCCCATCGCTACGTCGAGGCCGACTTCACCCACATCGGCGCCATGGACGCGCGCGGGTTCCTGATCGGTTCGATACCGACAGCCTGTGCGAGGGGGATTCGGTGGTGCTGTTCGATGACCTGATCGCCACCGGCGGCACGCTGATTGCGGCGGCCAACCTGGTTCGGCGCATGGGCGCGCGGGTGCATGAAGCGGCGGCGATCATTGACTTGCCGGAGCTGGGTGGTTCGCAACGGCTGGAAGACATGGGGATTGCGACTTTCTGTCTGACGCAGTTTGCGTTGAGCGATAAGTAAGGCAGCGCCTGGAAGGAGTCAGCCCAGACAGCACCGTTACAGCGAAATCGGCTTACGCCCGGCAAACGAATGCGCCAATGTCCCGCCATCCACCAGTTCCAGCTCGCCACCCAACGGCACGCCGTGGGCAATGCGCGAGGCGATCAGGCCCTTGTTGCTGAGCAACTGGGCGATGTAATGCGCCGTGGCCTCGCCTTCCACCGTCGGGTTGGTGGCGAGGATGACTTCGGTAAACGTGCCCGCCTCTTCGATCCGCGCCATCAGTTGTGGAATGCCGATGGCTTCCGGCCCCAACCCGTCCAGAGGCGACAAGTGGCCCTTGAGCACGAAGTAGCGACCGCGAAAACCGGTCTGCTCCACCGCGTACACGTCCATCGGACCTTCCACCACACACAGCAAGGTGTCGTCGCGGCGTGAATCGGCGCATTGCGGGCACAGATCGTCTTCGGTCAGCGTGCGGCACAAACGGCAGTGGCCCACCCCTTCCATGGCCTGGCTCAGCGCCTGGGCCAGTCGCGAACCGCCGCTGCGATCGCGCTCAAGCAGTTGCAACGCCATGCGCTGGGCAGTTTTCTGACCCACACCCGGCAAAATTCGCAGGGCATCGATCAGTTGGCGAATCAAAGGGCTGAAGCTCATGGGGAAAAAGTCCGACATAACAACGAGACGCGGTTTATACCCGCGCCTCTGTTTAGCGTCAAATAGCAGCGCCAATTACTCAGTCGGCGCCACCCGCACCACCAGTTTGCCAAAGTTGCGTCCTTCCAGCAGGCCAATAAATGCCTCGGGCGCGTTCTCCTGGCA
>NZ_JBFTMK010000143.1:0-12367 GCF_056396965.1 Pseudomonas sp. 05N434 | reverse complement strand
GGTTCAAAGGCACCAGCATGAACACCATCGCGCAGAAAGCCGGGTTGCCCAAAGCGAATCTGCATTACTACTTCACCAACAAACTCGGTTTGTACGTGGCGGTGCTGAGTAACATCCTTGAATTGTGGGACAGCACCTTCAATACCCTGACCGTCGAGGACGATCCGGCAGAAGCATTGACGCGATACATTCGCGCCAAAATGGAATTCTCCCGGCGCCAGCCACAAGCTTCGCGGGTCTTCGCCATGGAGGTCATCAGCGGCGGTGATTGCCTGACCGAGCATTTCAACCAGGACTACCGCACCTGGTTTCAAGGTCGGGCCGCGGTATTCCAGGCGTGGATCGACGCCGGCAAAATGGACCCGATCGACCCGGTGCACCTGATTTTCCTGCTGTGGGGCAGCACCCAGCATTACGCCGACTTTGCCACGCAGATCTGCCGTGTCACCGGGCGCACCAAGTTGACCAAGCAAGACATGGAAGACGCCGGCAGCAACCTGATTCGCATCATTCTCAAAGGCTGCGGCCTGACGCCGGCTATTTAAGACACCCATGCCTTTTACCCTCAGCGATTTTTGCGAATACCGCGAAGAGATTCGCAAGAGCCGCTTCATCGCCCTCGCCGCGCCGATCGCCAGCGCAGCCGATGCCCAGGCGTTCATCGAGCAACACAGTGATTTGAACGCCTCGCACAATTGCTGGGCCTGGAAGCTCGGCGATCAATACCGCAGCACTGACGATGGCGAACCCGGTGGCACCGCTGGCCGGCCGATCCTTGCGGCGATTGAAGCGCAGGATTGCGATCAGGTCGCGGTCGTAGTGATCCGCTGGTATGGCGGCATCCAGTTGGGCACCGGCGGCCTCGCCCGAGCGTACGGCGGCAGTGCCAACAAATGCCTGCAAGGGGCACCGAAAGTCGAGTTGATCAGTCGGGTGCCGGTCAGTTGTGCCTGTGCATTTGGCGAGTTGGCGTTGGTGAAGCTTCGGGTCGCGGAGCTGGGTGGTTTGGTGGTGGAGGAAACCTTCACGGCCAATGGTGTGGAACTGCAATTGGCGATTGGCGACGGGCAGATAAGTACGCTGCAAACGCAGCTGGCGGACTTAAGTCGCGGGCGTATTTTGTTGCAGCGTTAAGATCAAAAGATCGCAACCTTCGGCAGCTCTACGCGCCTGTGGCCGCTGCGATCTTTTGGGGCACCCCGATTTTCTTTGCTCTCGACACTTGCCCACATCTGCTGTGCACCCGGCTGTGGATAACCTGAGCACATTCTGCTGTAACCCTTCTGTCATGCGGCTTTGCGGGCTTTGCTCATTTTTCGTCCAACTCGCCATCCGCGACGTTTATTCCACGTAAAAACAATCAGTTAGAGTGGTTTATCGCCATTAGAAGAAAGCCCCTCGGTGCTTATGCCCACACGGTCGGCTTGCGCACAGATACTGTGGAACAAGCTGTGGATAACCCGTTCATGGCTGGCGCAGCCCCATGCCTGACAATGCCTGCAGCTTATTGCTCGTTTTTTGACCAATTGATCGCGCGCAAAACCGGAGCCTGATCCAAAACCTTGCCCTCAAGTGGTGCCTCTCCAGGAGTTGGAATAGGTCGAGGCAGCGTCCGCAACGGCTGTGCCAACAGGCTTTTGCCGATTTCCTGACTCAATGGCCAGGAAATTGCTTTATCCACAGGCATATCCTTTTGCGACCCGAGCCTGTCATGTCCAACCCTGCGCCTCCCCCCGATCAAACACCCCGCCTGCAATTGCGCAGAATCAGCAAACGTTACCCCGGTTGCCTGGCCAACGATGCCATCGACTTGAGCATTGCGCCCGGTGAAATCCACGCCCTGCTCGGCGAAAACGGTGCGGGCAAAAGTACCCTGATGAAGATCATCTACGGCGTCACACACGCCGACTCAGGGGAGATGATCTGGCAGGGCCAGCGCGTGACCATGCGCAATCCGGCCCAGGCCCGCAGCCTCGGGATCGGCATGGTGTTCCAGCATTTCTCGCTGTTCGAAACCCTGAGCGTGGCGCAGAACATCGCCTTGGCGATGGGCGCTGCGGCCGGTACGCCGAAGCAGCTTGAACCGAAAATCCGCGAGGTGTCCCAACGCTATGGCATGGCGCTGGAACCGGAGCGACTGGTCCACAGCCTGTCCATCGGCGAGCGTCAGCGGGTGGAAATCATTCGCTGCCTGATGCAGGACATCCGCCTGCTGATTCTCGATGAACCGACGTCGGTACTGACCCCGCAAGAGGCCGACGAATTGTTCATCACGTTGCGCCGACTGGCCGCCGAGGGCTGCAGCATTCTGTTCATCAGCCACAAGCTCGGCGAAGTGCGCGCGCTGTGCCACAGCGCCACGGTGTTGCGCGGCGGACGAGTGGCCGGGCATTGCGTGCCGGCCGAGTGTTCGGACCGGCAACTGGCGCAGTTGATGGTCGGTGAAGCCGCTGAGCTGATTACTGACTATCCGAAGGTCAGGGGGGCTGACGCGTTTCTGAACGTGACCGGATTGTCCTGGTACAACCCGGACCCGTTCGGCTGCTCGCTCAAGGACATTGATCTCGAGGTGCGCAGCGGTGAAATCGTCGGTATCGCCGGGGTGGCCGGCAATGGCCAGGATGAGTTGCTGGCCTTGCTCAGCGGTGAAGAACAGCTACCGAGGAATGACGGCGCTACGATCTGTTTCGCCGGGCAACCGGTGGCGCACCTGCGGCCGGATGCACGACGCAAACTCGGCCTGGCCTTCGTCCCCGCCGAGCGTCTGGGCCATGGCGCGGTACCGGAACTGAGCCTGGCGGATAACGCCCTGCTCACCGCATTTCAACAAGGGCTGGTCAGCAATGGATTGACACCTGCACCCGTAACGTTTTAACGGAGTTTCACATGCTGCTTTCTCTCGAATCCCGTGGCCAGCAATCGCGCCTGATGTTGTGGTGCTCGCCGTTGCTGGCGGCTGTGTTGACCCTGGGCTGTGGCTCATTATTGTTTATCGCGCTGGGCCACGACCCGTTGCTGACCTTGCACACCTTGCTGATTGCACCGATCAGCGACCTGTACGGGGTCTCTGAGTTGTTGGTCAAAGCATTGCCGATTCTGCTCTGTGCATTGGGCCTGGCAGTGGCGTATCAGGCACGGATCTGGAACATCGGCGCCGAAGGTCAGTTGCTGCTCGGCGCCTTGGCCGGCAGTGCATTGGCGGTGAACATCATCGACCTGCAAAGCCGTTGGGCACTGGTGTTGATCCTGCTCACCGGCACCCTGGCCGGTGCCGCATGGGCCGGGCTGACGGCATGGTTGCGCACACGCTTCAACGCCAATGAAATCCTCACCAGCATCATGCTCAATTACATCGCGTTGAACCTGCTGCTGTTCTGCGTCCACGGGCCGCTGAAGGACCCGGCCGGGTTCAACTTTCCGGAGTCGGCGATGTTTGGCGATGCCAGTCGTTTGCCGTTGTTGATGGAGGACGGTCGGGTCCATGCGGGCGTGTATTTCGCCTTGCTCGCGCTGGTTGCGGTGTGGGTGTTGTTGCAGAAGAGCTTTGTCGGTTTCCAGATCAAAGTGCTCGGGCTGGACAAGCGCGCGGCGGGTTTTGTCGGCTTTCGCGAGAAGCGGCTGATCTGGCTGGCGCTGTTGATCAGCGGTGGCCTGGCGGGGCTGGCCGGGGTTTGCGAAGTCACCGGGCCCATCGGCCAACTGGTGCCGCAGGTTTCGCCGGGTTATGGCTATGCGGCGATCACCGTGGCGTTTCTCGGGCGGCTGAATCCCATCGGCATTCTGTTTTCCAGCCTGTTGATGGCGCTGCTGTACATCGGTGGCGAAAGCGCGCAGATGAGCATGAACCTGCCGCAAGCCATCACTCAATTGTTCCAGGGGATGATGCTGTTTTTCCTGCTGGCCAGTGACGTGCTGATTCTCTACCGACCACGTTTGAACCTGCGCTGGGTACGGCGCACCTCGACCACCGCCGTACAAGCAGGAGCCTTGTGATGGATATCGATCTGCTGAGCAATATTCTCTATGCCATGGTGCGCTGCGGCACACCGCTGTTATTGGTGGCGTTGGGCGAGTTGATCTGCGAGAAGAGCGGCGTCCTCAATCTTGGGCAGGAAGGCATGATGCTGTTTGGGGCGGTGATCGGTTTTATCGTCGCCCTGAACAGCGGCAACCTCTGGCTCGGCGTGTTGCTGGCGATGTTCGCCGGGATGCTGTTGTCGTCACTGTTCGCCCTGGTAGCGCTGGTGTTCAACGCCAACCAGGTGGCGACAGGGTTGGCATTGACGATCTTCGGCGTGGGCCTGTCGACCTTCGTTGGCGCTGCGTGGGTCGGCAAACCGTTGGCGGGTTTCGAGCCGCTGGCGATTCCTTATCTGAGTGAAATTCCGCTGATCGGGCGGATGCTGTTTGCCCAGGACCTGCTGGTGTATCTGTCGTTTGCCCTGTTTGCGCTGGTGGCCTGGGTGATTGTGAGAAGTCGCGTCGGGTTGATTATTCAGGCGGTCGGCGAAAGCCCGGACGCCGCCAGTGCAATGGGCTTGCCGGTGTTGCGCGTGCGTACGCTGGCGGTGCTGTTTGGCGGGGCGATGGCGGGGTTGGCGGGGGCATATTTGTCCCTGGCCTATACGCCGATGTGGGCAGAGAACATGAGCGCCGGTCGCGGCTGGATTGCCCTGGCGCTGGTGGTGTTTGCCAGTTGGCGAGTGTGGCGGTTGCTGCTTGGAGCGTATCTGTTCGGTCTCGCCAGCATCCTGCATTTGGTGGCGCAGGGGTTGRGGCTGGCGATTGCGTCGAGTCTGCTGGCGATGCTGCCGTATGTCGCGACCATTGTGGTGTTGGTGCTGCTGTCCCGGGATGCCGTGCGCACACGATTGTATGCGCCGGTGTCGTTGGGGCAGCCGTGGCGGGCGGGGCATTAAATGGTGGCCCGCGAAGGCGTCCGAACAGGCAACGCTTGGGCCACACCCCACATCAGTTCAAAGAACAGGAAAATCACCAATAGCGAACTCGCCCCACGGGCCAGCGCATAAGCCTGCCAGGCCGAAAACAGAAACCTCCCCACCGCGTCATATCGCCCAAACATCTGCTGCGGATCGCGAATCCGCAGCACGGCCCATACGCACACAATCGAGCCCAACAGATTCGCCATCAACATGTGCACCGGCTCGAACGGCGGTAGCTCGCCGGGCAGATTGAAAGTCTGACTCAGGTTTAACAGCACGCCATGCAACGCCGCAAAACTCCACGGCGTGGCAAATGCCGCCGTGACGATCAGGTCGTACCACGCGCTGCCACGCACCAGTTGACGATATTGCGTTGAAGTCCACATTGGCATTGCTCCATACATTCAGGGAGCAACAAGGCTAAAGCCTGGAGTATGCTCCAGGGTCAAGCCCTCTCGAGACATCAAGGAAGCCATTCATGTCCACGGCAAAAACCGCACTCATCATCGGCGCCTCCCGGGGTCTGGGCCTCGGTCTGGTGAAAACCCTGCTGGCCGACGGCTGGCAAGTCACCGCCACCGTGCGCAACCCGCAGAGCGCCGAAGTCTTGCAGGCGTTAGGCAAGGTACGGATCGAAAAACTCGACATGGACGACCAGCAAGCGGTCATCGCCCTCAGCCAACAGCTCAAGGGCGAAGTCTTCGACCTGTTGTTCGTGAATGCCGGTGTCAAGGGGCCAGAGGTCCAGACGCCGGGTGGCGCGACCCTGGCCGAGGTCGGTCAATTGTTCTTCACCAACGCCGTGGCGCCGATCAACCTGGCCCAGCGCTTCGTCGCGCAGATTCGTGAAGGCAGCGGCGTGCTGGCGTTCATGAGTTCGGTGCTGGGCAGCGTGACCATGCCCGACGCGCCGGAGCTGGCGCTGTACAAGGCCAGCAAAGCGGCGCTGAACTCGATGACCAACAGCTTCGTCACGCAATTGGGCGAACAGAAACTCACCATGCTGTCGCTGCACCCGGGCTGGGTAAAGACCGACATGGGTGGCGAAGGTGCCGACATCGATGTGGAAACCAGCACCCGCGGGCTGATCGATCAGGTGAATGCGTATGCCGGCAAGGGCGGGCATCATTTTGTGAACTACCGGGGTGAAACCATTCCCTGGTAACACTCCCCCCTGTGGGAACTGGCTTGCCCGGCTCCCACAGGCTTTTGCATCGTCTGGTCGCGTGAGGCTTGCCCGCAACACGGTTTTGTTCGAAACTCCGCACCTCGCCCCCCGCGGCGACCCTGGATCAGCAGACAGGGCAACACTGAGCTGGCAACCCTGAACCCCACTTTCAGAGGAGCCGGCCACTATGCCTGCGACCCGTACCTGGTTAAAAAATCCCCTCGCCATTTTCACGGCCAACGCGCTCGATGCCCGTGGCGGTCTGGTGCTGCAAGACGGTTTGATCGTCGAAGTGCTCGGCGTCGGCCAGCAACCGTCAGCACCCTGTGGACAAGTCTTTGATGCCCGCGAACATGTGATCTTGCCGGGGCTGATCAACACCCATCACCACTTCTATCAAACCCTGACCCGCGCCTGGGCGCCGGTGGTCAATCAGCCATTGTTCCCGTGGTTGAAAACCCTCTATCCGGTCTGGGCCCGGCTCACGCCGGAAAAACTCGCCCTCGCCACCAAAGTCGCCTTGGCCGAGTTGCTGCTGTCTGGCTGCACCACCGCGGCCGATCACCATTACCTGTTTCCTGAAGGCCTGGAAAATGCGATCGACGTGCAGGTCGAGAGTGTCCGCGAACTGGGCATGCGCGCCATGCTCACTCGCGGTTCAATGAGCCTTGGTGAAAAAGACGGGGGGCTGCCGCCGCAGCAAACTGTCCAGGAAGGCGAAGTGATTCTCGCCGACAGCCAACGCTTGATTGCCGAGTACCACGAACGGGGTGACGGCGCGCAAATCCAGATCGCTTTGGCGCCCTGCTCGCCATTTTCAGTAACCCCGCAAATCATGTCTGCCAGCGCCGAACTGGCAAACACCCTCGACGTGCGCCTGCACACTCACCTGGCCGAAACCCTCGATGAAGAAGACTTCTGTCTGCAACGCTTCGGCCTGCGTACCGTGGATTATCTGGACAGCGTCGRCTGGCTCGGCCCACGCACCTGGCTGGCCCACGGCATTCATTTCAACCCCGACGAAATCGCCCGCCTCGGCGCGGCCGGCACCGGTATTTGCCATTGCCCGAGTTCGAACATGCGCCTGGCTTCAGGGATTTGCCCAACCATCGAGTTGACCGACGCTGGCGCGTTGCTGGGCCTGGGCGTGGACGGTTCGGCGTCCAACGACGCCTCGAACATGATGCTCGAAACCCGACAGGCGCTGTACATCCAGCGTCTGCGTTATGGCGCAGAGAAGATCACCCCGGAACGCGTACTGGGCTGGGCCACCAAGGGCTCGGCGCAGTTGCTCGGGCGCAGCGACATCGGCGAACTGGCGGTGGGCAAGCAAGCGGATCTGGCGCTGTTCAAACTGGATGAACTGCGCTTCTCCGGCAGCCATGATCCGGTGTCGGCGCTGCTGCTGTGCGGCGCGGACCGGGCAGACCGGGTGATGATCGGCGGCAAGTGGCGGGTGATCGAGGGGCAAGTCGAGGGGCTGGATCTGAAAGGGTTGATTGCCGATCACAGCCAGGCGGCTCGGCAGTTGATCGCCGGCGTCTAAGTCGACGCAGACCTATTGCGGGAGACACTCGCACCAGCGGATGGCGTGAATTCGCGAGGGTGCACCGGGATGGTTCTGTGGTGGTCGTTAGGGCCCCTTCGCGGGCAAGCCTCGCTCCTACAGGAATTGTGCCTATCGCGGGATTGGGTGCAACGCAAAACCTGTAGGAGCGAGGCTTGCCCGCGAATGCCGTTATGCGGCCCCGGATTTTGTTGTCCTGTTGGTCAGCAATTTGCATTGACCCGGTACACCTCACAACAAAATGGAGTTCCAGTTCATGCACAAACGTCCGTTGAAGCAGCTGCTTTGCGCTGTCGCCGCAGCCATCGGTCTGAGCGCCAGCCTGACCGCCAGTGCTGCCGCCCCGCTGAAAGTCGGCTTCGTCTATATCGGCCCGATCGGTGATCACGGCTGGACGTATCAGCATGAACAGGGGCGCAAGGCGCTGGCGGAGAAGTTCGGTGACCAGATCACCACCAACTACGTGGAGAACGTCGCCGAAGGCGCCGATGCCGAGCGGGTGATCCGCAACATGGCCAAGGACCAGTACGACCTGATCTTCACCACGTCTTTCGGCTATATGAACCCGACCCTGAAAGTTGCCAAGCAATTTCCCAAGGTGACCTTCGAACACGCCACAGGCTACAAGCAGGACAAGAACCTCGGCACTTACCTGGCACGCACTTACGAGGGCCGCTACGTCGGCGGTTTCCTTGCGGCGAAGATGACCAAGACCAAGAAAATCGGCTACGTCGCTTCCTTCCCGATTCCAGAAGTGATCCGCGACATCAACGCCATCCAGCTGGCCCTGAACAAGTACAACCCGGGCACCGAGATCAAAGTGGTGTGGGTCAATTCCTGGTTCGATCCGGGCAAGGAAGCCGACGCCGCCAATGCGCTGATCGATCAGGGCGTGGACGTGGTGTTCCAGCACACCGACAGCCCGGCGCCGATCCAGGCGGCAGAACGGCGTGGCGTGTATGCAGTCGGTTATGCATCGGACATGGCGCACTTCGGGCCGAAAGCGGTGTTGACGTCTATCGTCAACGACTGGGGCCCGCACTACATTCAGGCGACCCAAAGTGTGCTCGACCATGCATGGAAATCCCAGGATTACTGGGGCGGTTTGCAGGAAGGCACGGTTGAGCTGCCAATCAGCGACCTGGTGCCGGCCGCAGTGAAAACCGAAGCCGAGCAGATCATTGCCGACATCAAGAGCGGCGCGTTGCATCCGTTCACCGGGCCGATCAAGGATCAGGCCGGCGTGGAGAAAATCCCGGCGGGCGTGAGCGCGACCAATGCGCAACTGGCGTCGATGAACTACTACGTGGAAGGCATGAAGGCCGAGATGCCGAAGTAATTCCGGTCAGGAACACAAAACCCTGTGGGAGCGGGCTCGCTCCCACATAACAGCTCATCTGCTGGATGCAGGACTTCGCATGAACCGACTCCCGATCATCGACATCGCCCCGCTCTACAGCGATGACGCTCAAGCCTGGCAATCGGTCGCCACAGACATGGACCGCGCCTGCCGCGAATGGGGCTTTTTCTATATCAAGGGCCACCCGATCTCCCCGTCGCGCATCGAGGCCGTGCTCGACCATGCCCAACGCTTCTTCGCCCTGCCCGCCGCCGAAAAACTCAAGATCGACATCACCCGGACCCGCCACCACCGCGGCTATGGCGCCATCGCCACCGAACAACTCGACCCGAGCAAACCCAGCGACCTGAAAGAAACCTTCGACATGGGCCTGCACCTGCCCGCCGATCATCCCGAGGTGCTGGTGGACAAACCCCTGCGCGGCCCCAACCGTCATCCGTCGATGCCCGGTTGGGAAGCGCTGATGGAGCAACACTACGTCGACATGCAAGCACTCGCGCAAACCCTGCTGCGGGCCATGACCCTGGCATTGGGCATCGAGCGTGACTTCTTCGATAGCCGTTTCAAAGAGCCGGTCAGCGTGCTGCGGATGATTCATTACCCGCCACGTCACACGGCCAGCTCCTGCGATCAGCAAGGCGCCGGCGCCCACACCGATTACGGCTGCATCACCCTGCTCTACCAGGACGCCGCTGGCGGTTTGCAAGTGCGCAACGTAAAAGGCGAATGGATCGATGCACCGCCGATCGAAGGCACGTTCGTGGTCAACCTCGGCGACATGATGGCGCGCTGGAGCAACGACCGTTACCTGTCGACGCCACATCGGGTGATCAGCCCGCTGGGAGTGGATCGGTACTCGATGCCGTTCTTTGCCGAGCCACACCCCGACACCCCCATCGAATGCCTGCCCGGTTGCCAGGACGAACAGCATCCGGCGAAGTATCCGGCCACCACTTGCGCCGAATTCTTGCTCTCGCGCTTTGCCGACACCTACGCTTATCGACGGGAACAGGAAGCCGTGTAATGAACCGGCTGGTCAGGTTTTACTCATTGTTTCGGCGGGCATCTGTAGAATGCCCCCATTGCACTTGATGAGATTTCAAAAATGTACGACTGGCTGAACGCTCTGCCCAAGGCAGAATTGCACTTGCACCTGGAAGGTTCGCTGGAGCCTGAGCTGCTGTTCGCCCTGGCCGAACGCAACAAGATCGCCCTGCCGTGGAACGACGTCGACACCCTGCGCAAGGCCTACGCCTTCAACAACCTGCAAGAGTTTCTCGACCTGTATTACCAGGGCGCCGATGTGCTGCGCACCTCCCAGGATTTCTACGACCTGACCTGGGCCTACCTGTTGCGCTGCAAGGAACAGAACGTGATTCACACCGAACCGTTCTTCGACCCGCAAACCCACACCGACCGTGGCATCCCGTTCGAAGTGGTGCTCAACGGCATCGCCGCCGCATTGAAAGATGGCGAGCAGCAACTGGGGATCACCAGCGGTTTGATCCTCAGCTTCCTGCGCCACTTGAGCGAAGACGAAGCGCAGAAAACCCTCGACCAGGCGCTGCCGTTCCGTGATGCATTCGTGGCCGTGGGCCTGGACAGCTCTGAAATGGGCCACCCGCCGAGCAAGTTCCAGCGCGTATTTGACCGTGCCCGCCACGAAGGCTTCCTGACCGTGGCCCACGCCGGTGAAGAAGGCCCGCCCGAGTACATCTGGGAAGCCCTCGACCTGCTGAAAATCCAGCGCATCGACCACGGCGTGCGCGCCATCGAAGACGAGCGCTTGATGCAGCGGATCATCGATGAGCAGATCCCGCTGACGGTGTGCCCGTTGTCGAACACCAAGCTCTGCGTGTTTGATCACATGTCCCAGCACAACATCCTCGACATGCTCGAACGCGGCGTGAAGGTCACGGTGAACTCCGATGATCCGGCGTACTTCGGTGGCTATGTCACCGAGAACTTCCACGCGCTGTACACCGATCTGGGCATGACCCAGGATCAGGCCAAGCGTCTGGCGCAGAACAGCCTGGATGCGCGGTTGATGAAACCTTAAAGGTCACCCGATAAACCTGTAGGAGCGGGCCAGCCCGCTCCTACAGGTTCGGTGATTAACTGATGATCACCGGCTCGCTCAATTCTTCCAATGTCTTGCCCCGGGTTTCCATCCCGAAGATCCACACCACTGCCGCCGCAATCGCAAAGCACATCGCCCCCAACGCAAACACCCCGCCCTGCCCCGTCATCGGGAACACCAGCCCGGTCACCATTGGCCCGAGCAGCGAACCCACGCGGCCGATGGCCGAAGCGAACCCCGAGCCCGTGGCCCGTGCCGACGTCGGGTACAACTCCGGGGTGTAGGTGTAGAGCACCGCCCACATGCCGAACAGGAAGAACTGCATCAGCAGCCCCGATGTGATCAACAGGCTGACGTTGCCGCCGAACACCGCGCTCTGACCATAAAGAAACGCCATCACCCCGCCGCCGAGCAAGGTCACGACGCACACCGGTTTGCGCCCCCAACGCTCCACCAGCCAGGCGGCCATGAGGAACCCGGGAATCCCGCCGAGGGAAATCAGCACCGTGTAATACACCGACTGGGTCACGGCGAAACCCGACTGTTGCAGCAGCGCACTGAGCCAGGACGTCAGGCCATAGAAACCCAGCAAGGCGAAGAACCACACGCTCCAGATCATCATCGTGCGCCGGCGATATTGCACCGACCAGATTTCCCGCAGCGCGGAGAAGAAGTTGCCCGGTTGACTCGCCACCCGTGGCAGGCGAATCGGCTCAGGCAGATCCGAACGGCCCAATGAAGCCCGAACCCGTTCTTCAATGCGGTGTAAAACCGTGTCCGCTGCATCATGATGCCCGGCCTGTTCCAGCCATCGCGGTGACTCAGGAATGAAAAAACGAATCGCCAGGACGAACACCGCCGGCACCGCCAACACCAGAAAGATGTCGCGCCAGCCAATCACCGGCAACAGGAAGTACGACAGCACCCCGGCCGCGACGAAACCGAGCGGCCAAAAGCCGTCCATCAATGCGATGTAACGCCCACGACGCTTGGCCGGAATCAGCTCCGACAGCATCGACTGCGCAATTGGAAACTCCATGCCCATGCCGATCCCCAAGAGGATTCGGAACAACGTCAGCATTTCGACGTTCTGCGCCGTGGAACACAGGTAGCTGGCGATGCCCCACAACACAATGCTCCACTGGAACACCGGTTTGCGCCCGAAGCGGTCGGCCAGCATGCCGGACAGCGAGGCACCCACCACCATGCCGAAGAAACTCGAACTGGCCAGCAACCCGGCCTGCGCCGT
>NZ_JBFTMK010000142.1:0-12844 GCF_056396965.1 Pseudomonas sp. 05N434 | reverse complement strand
CGGTGTTGCCGGGCATCACCCGTCTGTCGTTGATCGAACTGGCCAAGACCCGTCTGGGCCTGGAAGTGGTTGAAGGTGACGTGTTCATCGACAAGCTGTCCGACTTCAAGGAAGCCGGTGCTTGCGGTACTGCCGCGGTGATCACCCCGATCGGCGGCATCAGCTACAACGACAAGCTGCACGTGTTCCACAGCGAAACCGAAGTCGGCCCGGTCACCCAGAAGCTCTACAAAGAGCTGACCGGTGTACAGACCGGCGACATCGAAGCGCCAGCGGGCTGGATCGTCAAGGTTTGATCTGACGCCACAGTCCGTTTGAACACAAAAGCCCGGCCATCACATTGAAGGCCGGGCTTTTTTTCGCCCGCGTTTCGTGCAAAACGCCACTAGACTTGCCACGTGCAACCGCCATCAACAGGTGCCACCACAACCATGGATAAATTCTGGCGAAAGTATCTGGCCTTGCTGGAAACCGACTTCACCACGCAGGTGTTCGACAACATCAAGAACCTGCTGGTGTGCGCCCTGCTATTCGCGGCGGGCACCAACGCGTTGCACGGCGGTCATCAGCTGTTCATGGGAATGCTCGCCTCAAACCTCGCCGGCTGGGGGTTGATTGCAATATCAGCACTGTTGATGCTGCTCAGTGTCAGCGACGGCTTGCGCCGGCTGTCCAGGTTGCCGTATCACACGGCGTTCCAGATCATCCTGGGTCTGGTTTACCTGGTGCTGGCGGTGCGGGTGGTGGAGATCGTCTGGGATTTCAGAGCGTAGCGGTCACGGCACGAGGTGTCTGCCAACTCAGCTCATCCTGAGCAATCCGGGCAAATAACCACTCCACAAAGATCCGCGTGTGAGCCGTCACGTCCGGCGCAACACCGTAGTAATAACGCGGCAACGGCATGCGCAACTCGGGTAACGGGCAGATCAGGCGTCCGCTCGAGATATGGCTGCCCAACAAAGAGGTCGGGCACAGGGCAACGCCCTGTCCATCCACTGCGGCCTGAAGCACCAGGTGCATGTGATCAAACTGCCGGGTGACCTGAGTGGCTGACTGGCTTTGACCAAAGTGCATGGCCCAATTGTGCCAGTCTTCGCGACGGGCCTTGGCGGTCAGTAACGTATGCCGACTCAGGGACGTGAGGTCTTCAAGTGGCAGGCGCTCGATCAGCGCAGGGGCCGCGACCAGCAACAGTTCGTCTTCGAACAGCGCTCGCGCCTCAATCGCCGGTGCCCAATCGTCACGACCACGGCGAATGACGATATCGAACCCGTCGCGTGCCTGATCGGGTGCCTGGGTCTGGGTGATCACCTGCGGCTTGATGCCGGGGTGCCGCGCAACGAAATCCGCCAGCCTGGGCGTCAGCCAAAGCATGGCGAAGGACGGACGTACATTGATCTTCACGGTAGGCAGCGAGGCATGCTGCTTGAGCGCAGTGGCGGCATTGGCGATCTGCGACAGCCCGGCGCTGACCTGCTCATAAAAGCGCTGGCCGGCCGGCGTCAGCACAGATTGCCGGATACGCCGCTCAAACAGCAGCACCCCCAGGTATTCCTCGAGCAATTTGATATGCCGGCTGACGGCACTGTGGCTGACATGCAGCTCTTCAGCCGCCAGGCTGAAGCTCTGATGACGAGCAGCAACGGCGAAGGCGCGAACAGCATTAAGAGGCGGTAGTGGATTCATGCGTCTAATTTAGTCACCTATGCGCTGTAATTAAAGCGTTTGTCACGCCCTCCTCGCCACGCCAATCTGCCAGCACGCAGCCAATGCCACCTGACGGAGCAAGCCATGAACAGTTACGGACTCTTTGTACTCTTCGCCACCCTGACCATTTTGAGCCCGGGACCTGGTGTGGTCCTGACCCTGTCCAACGCGGTGCGCCACGGTTGGAGGGGGGCCGTGCCGGGCATTCTGGGAATTGCGTCGGGGGCGTTTGTGGTCGCTGCCATCAGCGCCACCAGTGTTGGCCTGATACTCAGCACCTCCGCGAATGCCTTTACCGCATTGAAATACGCAGGGGCTGGCTATTTGTTGTACCTGGGCTACAAAAGCTGGCGCTCGGATCGTTTCAGCACGCTGCTTGAAACACGCCCCTCAAGCCCGGGTTATCGCTTCCTTGAAGCGGCTTCGATGCAGCTTCTGAACCCCAAGGCGGTGTTTTTCTTTTTGGCGGTGTTCCCGCAATTCATCGACACTTCGGCGCACTTCTACAGCCAGTTCATCAAGCTGGTCGCCTCCTACGGCGTACTGGTGATCCTGGTGCATGGCAGCTATGCCTTGCTCGCCAATGCCGCCAAAGGCTGGTTGTCGAGCCCGAAAGGTTCCTGGCTGACCGCAAAAGTTTCGGGCGTGACCTTCGCCGGTTTTGGCGTGCTCATGGCCTCGGCCAGTCGCTAAGTCGCAGGACTGGCGATCGCGCGGCGCCTGTTCCCGGTGAACGTGAGTGGCGCTGTCATTCCCTGAATCGGCAGTTCAACGGCGAACCGGTGACCGAGTTCCTTTCGCCCCACCGCCGTCAACGCCAACGCCCGACTGTCCAGATCCTGCGTCACCCATTGGCGTTTGATCGCCGTTTGCAGCAACGCCGCGCCCAAGGCACCGCCCAGGTGCGGCCGACGCATGCTCCAGTCCAGGCACGGGCAGGCAAAGCGGCGGCGCAAAGTGCCGAGGTCTTTGACGTCGATGCCCAATCCTTCGAACAACGCTTCACCACTGTCGCTCAATCGATAAGCCTGCTCATCGGTTTGCAGCAACCACCCCGCGTCGATCATCCGGTCATGCAGCACCACTGCCAACGTGCCGGCCATGTGGTCGTAGCAGGTGCGGGCGAATTGCAGGCGGTCCGGGGTGCGCGGGTTGAACGTCGGCGCTGCGTTCTGGCCGATCACCATCAGTGCTTCGAGTGCCTGGGCCACGCGTTTGTCCGCGAGGCTGTAATAGCGATGGCGGCCCTGAACGTGCAAACGCACCAGCGCCAGTTCCTTGAGCTTGGCCAGGTGTGCGCTGGCGGTCGAGGCGCTGACTTCGGCAACCGCCGCCAGCTCGGTGCTGGTGCGGGCATGGCCGTCCATCAGCGAACAGAGGATTTTCGTCCGCGCAGGCTCTGCAATCGCTGCGGCCACTTGAGAGATGCCAACGTCGTGTTGCTCTGCGTTCATATTTCGCTCCCGGACGAATCAAGGCCCCTTCGGACTGGAGATAGTAGCAACACTTTTCAACCATCGATAAGGCTGCGACCCATGGACCCGATCATCGCTGCGACTCACGCCGATCCTTACCCCTACTACGCGCAAATCGCCTGCCTGTCACCCCTCAGCGACCAGGCCCAACTGGACGCTGCCCATGTTGCGGCAGAACAGCTGAAGGGATATTTCATCGAGCTTCTGGCTGATCCGAACAATCGAAGCGCCGTGCTCGCCGGTATCCGGCAGCGCTTCGCCACCTCGACCGACCCGGAAACCTTGATCGCCAACCTGATCGGCCTGTTCTCCCAGACCTACGAAGCCACCGCCGGGCTGATCGGCAATGCGCTACTGGCGTTGAGCCGAAACCCGCAGATCGACCCAACTCAAGCCAACGACCTGATCGCCGAAGTGCAGCGCTTCGATCCTTCGGTACAGAACACCCGCCGCTTCGTCGCAGCGCCCTGCGAAATCGACGGCGTGAACCTGAACCCCGGCGACGTCATTCTGGTACTGCTGGCCTCGGCCAATCGTGATCCGCTGCTCAATAACGATCCCGATACATTCCTGCTCGAACGCCCAAACCGCCGAAGCTTCACCTTCGGCGCCGGCCGTCACCAATGCCCGGGGCAGGTACTGGCCTTGAGCATTGCCAGCGCGACGCTGACTCAGATCCTGATGATGAAACCGGCTTTGGATCGGTTGACCTGGCACTACCGCCCTTCCCTTAACGGGCGCATTCCGCTCTTTGCCTGAAAAACACCTCAAGCGTTGCGATATTCGACCGTCAGGTGAGACAACTCATGAACCGGCGCCAGACGTTCGCGGATGGCGTCGGCACTGACGCTCGCCGCAGCCACGACACTGACAATCGCCGCCCGCGCCTGGGGCCCGACTTGCCAGACGTGAAGGTCGCTGATGCGAACATCGTCCGTCGATTCAAGCAGCTCACGAATTTCGGCGGCGACGTGCTCGTCGGTGGCGTCGAGCAATACCGCGGCGCTATCGCGCATCAAGCCATAGGCCCATTTCGCGATAACAAGGGCTCCGACGACGCCTATCACCGGGTCCAGCCAGACCCAACCCAAATAGCGCCCGGCCAACAATGCCGCGATAGCCAGTACCGACGTCAATGCATCGGCCAGCACATGGACATACGCCGAGCGCAGGTTGTTGTCGTGATGATGGTGACCGTGGTTATGGTTGTGATGATCATGGCCGTGATCCCCATGGTTGCCTGCCAGCAGCAATGCGCTGACGACATTCACCGCCAGCCCCACCACCGCAATCACCGTCGCTTCGGTGAAAGCCACGGTGATAGGTTGAAACAGCCGCAGGATCGATTCGCCGGCGATGCCGATCGACACCAGGCCCAGCACCATGGCAGAAGCAAAAGCCGCCAGATCCCCGACCTTGCCGGTACCGAAGCTGAAGCGCGAATTGTTGGCGTGTCGCCTGGCAAAACTGTAGGCCGCCGCGGCAATGCCCAAGGCCACGGCGTGGGTCGCCATATGAAAGCCGTCCGCCAGTAACGCCATGGAGCCGGTGATATAACCAGCGGCAATCTCGCCAATCATCATCACGAACGTCAGCGCCACCACCCACAACGTGCGGCGAGCATTTTCATCGTGGGCGGCCCCCAGAAACAGGTGATCGTGGGTAAAACGCGAAGCTTGAGGTGTCAGTGTCATGGGGCGGGCCTCTATTTCGAGTAACGGCGGATGGCTTGCAACAAGTCTTCCACGCCTTCGGCGCGCGCTTCGTCGCTGAGGCCGGGACGCGCCACATGTTCACGGGCATGGGCGTCGATGAACTGGTCCATCAAACCGTTGACCGCACCGCGAATTGCCGCGACCAGGTGCAGGGTTTTGGCGCACTCGGCATCGGACTCCAACGCCCGCTCCACCGCCTGAACCTGACCGGCAATGCGCCGGACGCGATTGAGCAAATCGTCTTTGTGTTCGTGGATGTGCGACATACCTATACCCCCTACCCCTATTTAGGTGGGCATGGTTACCGATATTGCCAGGGCTGGCAAGTCGGGTTGACTGCGTCATGGCTCATCGGCTTGTATCGCGGTAATAGCGGCTGAATTGTGGCGAGGGAGCTTGCTCCCGCTCGGGTGCGCAGCAGCCGCAAAACTGGCGAGTGGAGATTCCCTGACACGCCGCATGCACAGGTTTCAGGGTCGCTGCGCAACCCAACGGGGGCAAGCCCCTCGCCACAGATAGCAAAAACCCCGCTCTCTCCTCTCAGAAACAGCGGGGTTAATCATTTCAATTCACTCGCCCATCAATCATCCCGCGTCAGCACTTCTAGCAATTCAATCTCGAAAATCAGATTCGAATTCGGCGTAATCGCCCCCATCGAGCGCTCGCCGTAGGCCAGGTGCGCCGGCACCAGCAGCTTGCGCTTACCGCCGACCTGCATGCCCATGATTCCCTGGTCCCAGCCCTTGATTACCCGCCCGGTGCCAATCACGCATTGGAAAGGCTTGCCCCGGCTGTAGGAGGAGTCGAACTCAGTGCCGTCTTCCAGCCACCCACGATATTGGGTGGTGATCAGCGCGCCTTTGACGGCGGCTTTGCCGTCGCCCACTTCAAGGTCGATTACCTGCAACTCATCATTCATTACATTCACTCTATCTGTGCGCTTGCCCGAACGGGCTTGATGGGCGCCGTTTTCCCAGAAATGCGGGCCATTGGCAACCGTTTCGCTCTGTATCCGGCAGTGGTCGTGAACTAATATACCCGCCACCYCCCCCACGGTTCGATACGCCATGAGCGCAATTCCTCAATGAGTCAGCTCTGGACCGACGTCACCATCGGCTCGCTGACCCTTGCCCTGATCGTCGCGCTGATTTGGCGCGATCGTTCGCTGCAAAAGCAGTTGGCCGAGTGCCGCGCGCTGATCGACAGCCTCACCGAGGGACAAAGTATCCACCAGGAAGGCGACGCCGAGCGCTTCAAACGCAGCCAATACTTCGCCCGCATCGGCACCTGGGACTGGGAGGTTGATACCGACAAGCTCTATTGGTCGGATGCAATCTACGGGATGTTCGGGTTCAAGATCGGCGAGGTGACGCCCTCCTACGCCCTGTTCTGTTCCTGTGTGCACCCGGACGACCGGGTCAAGGTCCGCGCCGGTGAATTGCGTTGCCTGGAAACCGGCGAAAACCACGACGAGGAATACCGCGTGGTCTGGCCGGACGGCAGCATCCGCTGGCTGCGGGAGACCGGCAATGTGGTCAAGAATGAGCATGACGCAACGATCAAGATGATGGGCGTGGTCCGCGACATCACCGAGGAAAAAGCCTCCGCCAGCTACCTGCAACACCTGGCCCATTACGACCCGCTGACCGGCCTGCCCAATCGCCTGGTGCTCGAAGAGCGCCTGTCCGCTGCCCTGGAACACGCCCGCCTCAGCGCCACGCGGGTGGCACTGGTATTTGTCGACCTCAATGGTTTCAAGGCGATCAACGACCACTACGGCCATGCGGCCGGCGACCGCGTGCTGATCACCACCGCGACACGCCTGAAGAGAATCCTGCGCTCAACCGACACCGTTGCCCGGATCGGCGGCGACGAGTTCGTGGTCATCCTCCAAGGACTTCCCCAAGGCAACAGCCTGCAAGACGAAGCCCGCAGCATCTGCCAGAAAATCTTCATCGAACTCGCACCGCCAGTGACCATCGGCAACGACCAGCGCCACATCGGCAGCAGCCTTGGGGTCGCGGTGTTCCCGGACCATGCGCCGAGCATGGACCGGTTGATTCATATTGCCGACCTGGCGATGTATGAGGCCAAGCGCAGCGGGAATAATCAGTATCGGTTGGGGAACATCAGCCCGATACGCGTACACAGCGAATAGCCTTGGGTAAACGCCGCGTCTCTGGGTCGGCAGCATTGATCCGCTTC
This sequence comes from Pseudomonas sp. 05N434, assembly GCF_056396965.1. Classification (NCBI taxonomy): domain Bacteria; kingdom Pseudomonadati; phylum Pseudomonadota; class Gammaproteobacteria; order Pseudomonadales; family Pseudomonadaceae; genus Pseudomonas; species Pseudomonas sp. 05N434. The sequence continues at coordinate 5,742 of NZ_JBFTMK010000142.1, read as the reverse complement.
ATGCATCAATACATACCAACTATGCAATTAACATATCGATGTCCCTGCTCCACTATCCACCCCAATAAGAACCGTGCACCGCGTCCAGGTAGTGCACGTCATAAAAGCGGTGGAGTACACGTCAATGACAGCATCAATCCATTCCGGTCGCTCCCGGACCAGTGCGATTTTCCGAGTGACCTCGGGCAACTTCCTCGAGCAATTCGATTTCTTCCTTTTCGGCTTCTATGCCACGCAGATCGCTGCCGTATTTTTCCCTGCCAGCAGCGAGTTTGCGTCCCTGATGATGACGTTCGCGGTGTTCGGCGCGGGCTTCCTGATGCGTCCGTTGGGCGCCGTGATACTGGGCGCTTACATCGATGATGTGGGGCGCCGCAAAGGGCTGATCGTCACCCTGTCGATCATGGCCAGCGGTACGATTCTGATTGTGCTGGTGCCCGGATACGAAACCATCGGGCTGTTCGCCCCGGCCATCGTGCTGATCGGCCGATTGCTGCAAGGCTTCTCGGCCGGTGCGGAACTGGGCGGTGTATCGGTGTACCTCGCGGAGATCGCCACTCCCGGCAACAAAGGTTTCTTCACCAGTTGGCAATCCGCGAGCCAGCAAGTGGCGATCATCGTCGCGGCGGCTTTGGGCTATGGTCTGAACCAATGGATGGCGCCGACGATGATTGCCGATTGGGGATGGCGGATTCCGTTTTTCGTCGGCTGCATGATCGTGCCTTTCATCTTCTTCCTGCGCCGTAACCTGGAAGAAACCGAAGAGTTCACCGCCCGTAAACACCGGCCAAGCATGGGCGACGTGTTCCGCACCCTGGGACAGAACTGGGTCATCGTGTTCGCCGGGATGATGATGGTCGCCCTGACCACTACCGCGTTCTATCTGATCACCGTGTACGCGCCGACCTTCGGCAAAACCGTGCTGCACCTCAATACCTCCGATGCGCTGTTGGTGACCTTGCTGGTGGGCGTTTCGAATTTTTTCTGGTTGCCGATTGGCGGCGCGCTTTCAGATCGCATCGGTCGTCGCCCGGTACTGATCGCCATGGCGTTGCTGACGTTAGCCACGGCCTACCCAGCGCTGACCTATCTGGTGCAAGCACCGAGTTTCATCAACATGCTGTTGGTGCTGCTGTGGCTGTCGTTCATTTATGGCTTGTACAACGGCGCAATGATCGCCGCACTGACGGAAATCATGCCGGTCGAGGTTCGGGTCGCAGGTTTCTCTTTGGCTTATAGCCTGGCGACGGCGGTGTTCGGCGGTTTCACACCGGCCATATCGACCTTCCTGATCCAGTACACCGGCGATAAGGCCGCACCCGGTTACTGGATGAGTTTCGCCGCGTTCTGTGCCCTGTGCGCGACGCTGTTTCTCTATCGCCGTGCCTCTGGCCGCCTGCAACCGGCCGTGTCGTGAACCACCCAACCTCTAACTGCGAGTGCTACTTGATGAAAAGGTTTTTCAACTTTACCGCCCTGGCCCTGGTGGCCAGTCTCGGTCTGAGTTCGATCGCCCAGGCTGAAGAAATCCGTGTAATGACCTCCGGTGGTTTCACGGCGGCCTACAAAATCCTCGGTCCGAAATTCGCCGAGTCTAGCGGCAACACCCTGGACACCGCCCTCGGTCCATCCATGGGAAAGGCCCCGGAAGCGATTCCCAATCGTCTGGCCCGCGGTGAGAAAGCCGACGTGGTCATCATGGTCGGCTATGCCCTCGACGACCTGATCAAGCAAGGCAAAGTCGATCCCGCTTCACGGGTCGAACTGGCGGATTCGCGGATCGGCATGGTGGTGCGTGAAGGTGCGCCGAAGCCGGACATCAGCTCGGTGGAAGGCCTGAAAAAAACCCTGCTCGACGCCAAGTCAGTCGCCTACTCCGACAGTGCCAGCGGCGTGTATATCGAGGATCAACTGTTCAAGCGTCTGGGCATCGAAAACCAGCTCAAACCCAAATCGAAGATGATCCCGAAAATCCCGGTGGGCTCGGTGGTTGCCACCGGCGATTATCAACTGGGCTTCCAGCAGGTCAGCGAATTGCTACCGGTGCCTGGGGTGAGTTTTGTGGCGAAAATTCCGGAATCGGTGCAATCGGTCACCCGTTTCGCCGCCGGTATTCCGGTCAATGCGCAACACCCGGCCGAGGCCAAGGCGCTGCTTGAGTACCTGGCCTCCAGCGCAGCCCAGCCGGACGTAAAAGCGACGGGGCTGGACTCAGTCAGCCACTGACCGAAGGTTGCTGGACTTTCATTTCCACTACAAGACGCTCCAACGCCAATGCCGCCGGGGTTAACGTACGACCCCGGCGCTTGATCAACCCGACATTGCGCATCACCTGCGGATCGGTCAACGGTACCCGCGTCAGAATCGGGTGGTCCGCCGCCGGCATCGCCATCAACGGCACGGCAGCCACGCCCAACCCGGCCTCCACCAGACCGATCATGGTCGTCACATGACGGGTTTCGCAGATGCTCGGCCGCTGCGGCACCACGCCAGCCAGCGCTTGATCCAGCAAAAAGCGATTGCCCGAAGTCTTGTCCAGCGAGATGTAATCCTGCTGATAAAACTCATCCCATGTCACGCTGCTGCGTCCTGCAAGGGGGTGATCTCGTCTGCACGCCACCACATAACCTTCCTGCACCAGCGGCTCGAATTCGACTTCGGCCTCCAGGGTGCCCATGAAGCTCAAGCCGAAGTCCGCTTCACCGTTGACCACGGCACTCAATACCTCGTGAGCACTGGAGTCGAGCACCTTGACCTTGATCCGCGGAAATTGCCGATGGTAGTGGGCGATCACACGCGGCATGAAGTAGTACGCCGCCGACGGCACACAGGCGACGGTGACATGCCCGAGCCGGGTCGAGGCGACTTCGCTGATGCCCAGTAGCGCCACGTCCAGGTCATCCAGCAGGCGTTCGACGCTGGGCATGAAACCACGCCCGGCCTGAGTCAGGCTGACCCGGCGAGTCGTGCGTTCGAACAATTTCACGCCCAGAGCGTCTTCGAGCTTTTCGATCCGCCGGCTGAGGGCTGGTTGGGAGATGCGTACGGTGTCCGCAGCCTTGCGAAAGCTGCCCTGCTCCACCACGGCGCGAAAGGCTTGCAGATCGTTAAGGTCGAAGTTGATGGTCATGGTGCGCACTCGGGAACGAACAGTTTGATCAGCTTATCCTATGAATGTCACTAATTGATGCTAAATGTAACGACATCTTGGGTGCCTGCAAAATTGCCATCGCGAGGCCCAAACATTTTCGTTCATGGCTGACGCATCCGGCTCCAGCCTTTWTCCTTATCGCCCCCGCCGTATCGAGTTTTTGGAGTTTCACATGCCCCATGAAGGCAACCTGTTACAAGCCGCTGTCGTCTTTTTGTTCGCGGCGGTGCTCGCCGTTCCCTTGGCCAAGCGCCTGCAATTGGGGGCGGTGCTCGGCTATCTGTTTGCCGGGGTGATCATCGGGCCGTCGGTGCTGGGTTTGATCGGTAATCCACAAAGCGTCAGCCACATCTCCGAACTCGGGGTGGTGTTGTTGCTGTTCATCATCGGCCTTGAGCTGTCGCCGCGACGTTTGTGGGTGATGCGCAAATCGGTGTTCGGCGTGGGCCTTGCGCAGGTGCTGTTGACCGGTTCGGTGATTGGTGTGCTGGCGTTGTTCGTGTTCGGCCAGTCCCTGAACAGTGCCATCGTGTTGGGCCTCGGCCTGGCGTTGTCGTCCACCGCGTTTGGCTTGCAAAGCCTGGCCGAGCGCAAGGAGCTGACCAGCCCCCATGGGCGGTTGGCGTTCGCGATTTTGCTGTTCCAGGACATCGCCGCGATCCCTTTGATCGCGATGGTGCCGTTGCTGGCCGGCGGTGATCACACCAGCAGCGCGGCCGAAGATTTGAACCATGGCTTGCGGGTGCTGGGCAGCATCGCGGTGGTGGTGATCGGCGGGCGTTATCTGTTGCGTCCGGTGTTTCGCGTGGTGGCCAAGACCGGTCTGCCGGAGGTGTCCACCGCCACCGCATTGCTGGTGGTGATCGGCACGGCGTGGTTGATGGATCTGGTGGGCGTGTCCATGGCACTCGGCGCGTTCCTCGCCGGTTTGCTGCTGGCGGACTCCGAATACCGTCACGAACTGGAAGCGCAGATCGAACCGTTCAAGGGCCTGCTGCTGGGGCTGTTTTTCATCAGCGTCGGCATGGGTGCCAACTTGAGTCTGCTGCTCAGTGCGCCGGTCGTGGTGCTGGGGCTGACCCTGCTGCTGATCGCCATCAAGCTGCCGCTGCTGTTTGTGGTCGGTCGACTGGCCGGAGGGTTGGGCAAGGTCAATGCGATTCGTCTGGGGATCGTGCTGGCGGCCGGTGGTGAGTTTGCCTTCGTGGTGTTCAAGATCGGTCGGGACCAGGGCTTGTTCGAGCCGCGCCTGTACGACTTGCTGGTGCTGACCATCACCCTGTCGATGGCGCTGACGCCGCTGTTGCTGCTCGCCTGCGCACGCCTGGTCAAACCCAAGGTGCAACCGGTGGAGGTGCCGCAGAAGTTCCGCGAAATCGACGCCGACACGCCCCGCGTGGTCATCGCGGGCATGGGCCGCATGGGTCAGATCGTGGCGCGGATTCTGCGGGCGCAGAACATCAAGTTCATCGCCCTCGACACCTCGGTGGAAACCATCGAACTGTCCCGCAGCTTCGGCGGCGTGCCGGTGTTCTACGGCGACCCGATGCGCCCGGAAATCCTCAGCGCGGCCAAGGTCGAGCAAGCGGAGTTCTTTGTGATCGCCACCGATGATCCGGACACCAACATCAAGACGGCCGAGGTGGTGCACAAGCTGTATCCGCACATCAAAATCATCGCCCGCGCCCGTAACCGTCAGCATGTGCACCGTTTGGTGGATGTCGGGGCGCAGGCGGTGCGGGAAACCTATTACTCCAGCCTGGAAATGACCCGGCGCACCCTGGTTGGCCTGGGGCTGACCCAAGCCCAGGCGGATGCGCGGATCAAGCGCTTTACCCATCACGACGAACAGGTGCTGGAGGCTCAGCACGCGGTGTATGACGATGCGGCCAAGGTGATGCAGACGGCGCAGGAAGCGCGGGCGGAACTGGCGAAGTTGTTTGAATCGGATCAGCTGGAAGAGCAAGCGGGCAAGGTTTGAGGTGACAGTGATGACTTCATCGCGAGCAAGCTCGCGATGAACGATAACGCAGTGTTCGAGGCAGCCCGAACGTCCAGGGAAACTTATCGCTGACGCTCGTTGACACCCGCACCAAAGCCCTTGGGCAGCATGCGCGTGAGCGTGTTGTCGCGAACCCAGTAGTGATGGACCAACCCCGCCGCCGCGTGCAAACCGATCAGCCAGTAACCGGCACTGCCGAGCCACTCATGCCAATGCTTGAATTGCTTGGCCAGCACGGGATCAACCGCCACCGGCGCCGGCAGGAAGAAATCGAAATACGGCATTGGCTTGCCGCCGGCGGCCAGCATCAACCAGGCCAATAGCGGTGTTGCAATCATCAGCACATACAGCGCCAGGTGCATGAGGTGCGAGACGCCGGTCTGCCAGGTTGACAGAGCCGGGGTAATCGGTGGCCGGGGGGTGAGGCGCCCGAGCAGGCGGACCCAGACCAACGCAAAAATGCTCAATCCGAATAAGCCGTGAAGCCCCAGAAAAAGACCCCTCAAATCACTTCCACGGGGCAGTAGCCCTTTGATCTCGATGCAGCCATAAACGCCGACGAACAGCGCCAACATCAGCCAGTGCAAGG
>NZ_JBFTMK010000141.1:0-9566 GCF_056396965.1 Pseudomonas sp. 05N434 | reverse complement strand
CAATAGCTGATTTCACGACGGCTTCGCCGCCGAACGCAGCCTCGCAGGCTCGGCAGCTGCTACACCGGGTAGTCATCAAGAGAAGGTTCAAACCGCACCCAAACGGGCGCTTCCTCAGGGAAGCGCCCGTTTTCGTTCAGCCCGGCGCAGGTTCTGCCGTGAATGGGGGCGTTCGTCAGCCTCGCATAGCCATGAAGGTCCATAAGGGCGCATAAATACGGGGGTTGCCCAAGGCTGGAGCGAGCCGCAAAGTCTGCTGAGGGGGCAGGCTAAAACGGTGGTTTGTATCAAGCACAGGTCGCTTTTAACGCCATCTGCTGATTTCACGGTGTTGTAATGACGGTGTGCTGCAGCGTTGCATCGCCGCTCCCGAAACGCAGCGAATACCTGTCGCGCCATGACCTCAACGAACTTCAGGACCGCACTCAATGAGCTTTCTACGCCCCAAATTCATTACGTTCGACTGCTACGGTACGCTGACCAATTTCCACATGGGCACGATGACTCGCGAACTGTTCGCCGACCGCGTGGCGCCCGAGCAGATGGATCAGTTCGTCAAGGACTTCTCGGCCTATCGCCTGGACCAGGTCATGGGTGACTGGATGCCGTATGACGAAATCCTCAAGACCTCCCTGGCGCGGGTCTGCAAGCGTTGGGGTGTCGAATACCGTGGCGAAGGCCAGCTGTATTACGACGCCGTGCCGACCTGGGGCCCGCACCCGGACGTGCCGGCCGGTCTGTCGAAAATCGCCGACAAGATCCCCCTGGTGATTTTCTCCAACGCCAGCAACAGCCAGATCATGTCCAACGTCGACAAGCTCGGCGCACCGTTTCACAAAGTCTTCACCGCCGAACAGGCCCAGGCCTACAAGCCGCGCCTGGCCGCGTTCGAGTACATGCTCGACAACCTCAACTGCGGCCCGGAAGACATCTTGCATGTGTCTTCCAGTTTCCGTTACGACCTGATGCCGGCCCACGACATGAAGATCAAGAACAAGGCCTTCGTCGCCCGCGGTCACGAGGTTCCGGGCAATGCGTTCTACGGCTACCAGCAGATCACCGACATCGGTGGACTGGCGGCGCTGGTCGGTCTCTGAGTTGAACGGTAACGGCGCTCTTCACGGAATAAGGGGTTAGACATGGGCAGTGAATCCTACTGGCTCGACACCGCACCGGCGTTTACCGGTGCTCAGCTCGGCGCATTGCCCGGGCAGGTCGACGTGGCCATCGTCGGTGGCGGTTTCACCGGCCTGGCGGCGGCTCGCGCGCTGGCCTTGAAGGGCGCCAGTGTGGTGGTGCTGGAAGCCGGGAGAGTGATCGGCGAAGCCTCCGGGCGCAACGGCGGCCAATGCAACACCGGCGTTGCCCAGGACTATGCCGGGCTGAGTGCCAGCCTCGGTGCCGACAAGGCGCGGGCCTATTACCAGGCCTATGAAAGCGCGGTGCAGAGCGTTGTGTCCCTGGTGGAGCAGGAGCAGATCGCTTGCGACCTCAAGCGCAACGGCAAGCTCAAACTGGCGGCCAAACCGCTGCACTACGAAGGCCTGGCGCGCACCTGCGAATTGATTCGCAAGGAGGTCGATGCCGAGGTCGAGTTGCTGAACGCCGAACAGACTCGCGCCGAAGTGAATTCGGCCCAGTTCCATGGCGGCTTGCTGCAGCGCAACGGTGTGCAGATGCATGTCGGGCGTTTCGGCGTCGGTCTGGCTGAGGCTGCGGCGCGTCACGGCGCGCTGATCTATCAAGGTACGTCGGTGACGGACTGGAAGGCCCAGGCCGGCGGTTATCGGGTCAACACCGCCAAGGGTTCTTTGCACGCCGGGCAAGTATTGCTGGCGACCGGCGCTTGTCAGCACGGTGGCCTGGGCTGGTATCGGCGGCGGATCGTGCCGGTCGGCAGTTTCGTGATCGCCACTGAGGTGCTGCCGCAGTTCCTCATCGATCAGTTGCTGCCCGGTCGGCGTGCCTATGTCACCAGTCGCATGATCGGTAACTACTTTCGCCTGACCCCGGACAACCGCTTGCTGTTCGGCGGACGTGCGCGGTTCGCGATGTCCGACAGCGTGTCCGACGCCAAGAGCGGCAAGGTGCTGCAAGCGGCGATGGTGCAGATGTTCCCGCAGTTGGCCAAGGTGAAAATCGACTATTGCTGGGGCGGGCTGGTGGACATGACCTCCGACCGTTTGCCTCGCGCCGGCCAGCATGGCGGGGTTTATCACTCCATGGGCTACAGCGGCCATGGGGTGCAGATGTCGGTGCACATGGGCCAGGTGATGGCCGAGGTGATGGCCGGCAAAGTCGAGGCCAATCCCTGGCGCGAACTCGACTGGCCAGCGATTCCCGGGCATTTCGGCAAGCCGTGGTTCTTGCCGTTCGTGGGCGCTTACTACCGCCTCCAGGACTATTTGCATTGAGTTGATGTTGTGGCGTCACCGTCGTTTGCGTTTCCAGGACGTTCCGGTCAACCGGAGCACTCGAATCTTCTGATTTTCGACAGGTACAACTGATATGACTGACAACAAGATCGACTCGAAACTGATTTCCGGCCAGGACAGCCTGCGGGTATTCGAAGGCCTCAATCGTGGCATGTCGCGCCGCCACGCCTTGCAGATGCTCGGCGTGGCGGGTGTTGCCGCAGCGGGTGCCGGCAGCCTGTTCGGCGCCGCCGGCAAACTGTTCGCTGAAGAAGCAGCGACCCCGGGCAAAGGCAAGCCGGGCGGGCGGATTCGCGTCGCCGGCATGTCCAGCTCCACCGCCGACACCCTGGACCCGGCCAAGGGCGCGCTGTCTACCGACTACGTGCGTCACTTCATGTTCTACAACGGCCTGACTCGTTTCGACAGCCACCTGGTGCCGCAACTGGAACTGGCCGAGCGCATCGATAAYACCGATGCGACGCTGTGGATCATCACCCTGCGCAAGGACGTGACCTTCCACAACGGCAAGACCCTGAGCGCCGCCGACGTGGTGTTCTCGCTGTCGCGCCACAAAGACCCGCTGACCGGTTCCAAGGTCATGCCGCTGATGGCGCAGTTCGAAGAGATCAAGGCCACCGGCACCCACGAAGTGCAGATCCGCCTGAGCGCGCCGAACGCCGAGCTGCCGTCGATCCTCGCCGTGTCGCACTTGTTGATCGTTCCCGAAGGCACCACCGACTTCAACCAGGGCATCGGCACCGGGCCGTTCACGGTCAAGGAATTCAAACCGGGCGTACGCTCGATTGCCGCGCGCAACACCGGCTACTGGAAACCGGGCCTGCCGTACCTGGACGAGATCGAATTCATCGCGATTGCCGACGAACCGTCACGAGTCAACGCGCTGCTGTCGGGCGACGTGCACATGATCAACGAGGTCAACCCACGCTCGACCACACGGATCAAGGCCAGCGCCAAACACCGGGTCGTCGATGCGCCGTCGGGCAACTACACCGACCTGATCATCCGTCAGGACCAGATGCCGGGTAAAAGCGCCGAATTCACTCAGGCGATGAAGTATTTGCTGGACCGTGAGCAAGTGAAGTCCGCGGTGTTCCGTGGCTTTGCCGTCGTCGGTAACGACCATCCGATTTCCCCTGGCTCGCGCTACTACAACGCCGACCTGCCGCAGCGGGCCTACGACCCGGAAAAAGCCAAATTCCTGCTGAAGAAGGCCGGCATGGAAAGCATCAGCATGCCGCTGGTGGCATCGCCTGCCGCGACCGGTTCGGTGGACATCGCCGTGCTGTTGCAGCAATCGGCGAAACAGGCCGGGCTCAAGCTCGACGTCAACCGCCTGCCCAGCGACGGCTACTGGTCCAACCACTGGATGAAGCACCCGCTGAGCTTCGGCAACATCAACCCACGGCCGAACGCCGACGTGATGTTCTCGCAGTTCTTCCAGTCCAGCGCGCCATGGAACGAGTCGGGCTGGAAGAACGATCAGTTCGACCAACTGCTGATGCTCGCCCGCGGTGAAACCGACGACGCCAAGCGCAGCAAGATGTACGCCGACATGCAGGCCCTGGTGCATGAACACTGTGGCATCGGCGTGCCGGTGTTCATTAGCAACATCGACGGTGTCGACCAGCGCATCAAGGGCTACGGCAGCAACCCCCTCGGCGGTTTCATGGGCTACATGTTCGCCGAACAGGTCTGGCTCGATGCCTGATCGGCCGCACACGGGCGTCAGCGGGGCTATTGCATGAGGGTAGGGCGATGAATAGCAACACACTGTGGTTGATCGGCCGGCGCCTGGGCGCGGCGATCGTGACTTTGTTGATCGTGTCTATGGTCGTGTTTGCGATCACGGCGGTATTGCCGGGGGACGCGGCGCAACAGGCACTCGGGCAATTCGCCACGCCGGAACAGGTGGCGGCCTTGCGCCTGAAACTGGGGCTGGATCAACCCGGTGTGGTGCGTTACCTGCATTGGTTGATGAACCTGCTGAGCGGCGACATGGGGCAATCGGTGTCCAATGCCTTGCCGGTCAGCGAGCTGATGGCCGGGCGGGTGCCCAACACACTGATGCTGGCGGCCGTCACGGCGCTGGTGTCGGTGCCGGTGGCGCTGATCATCGGCATCGGCTCGGCCATGGGCCGGGGCGGGCGCATGGACAGTGTCCTCAGCTTCATCACCCTGGCTCTGGTCGCCGTGCCGGAGTTTCTGGTGGCGACCCTGGCAGTGCTGATCTTTGCGGTGAACCTGGGCTGGCTGTCGGCGCTGTCCTATGCCAGCGACATCACCTCACCTTGGCAATTCATGCGCACCTACGCCTTGCCGGTGATGACTCTGTGCTGCGTGATTGTCGCGCAAATGGCGCGCATGACCCGGGCGGCAGTGATCGATCAGCTCGACAGCGCCTATGTGGAAATGGCCCGGCTCAAGGGCGTGAGCCCGGTACGGATCGTGTTGCGCCATGCCTTGCCCAACGCCATCGGGCCGATTGCCAATGCCATCGCCCTGAGCCTGTCGTACCTGCTGGGCGGGGTGGTGATCGTCGAGACGATCTTCAACTACCCCGGCATCGCCAGCCTGATGGTCGATGCCGTGACCAACCGTGACATGGCGCTGGTTCAGGCCTGCACCATGCTGTTTTGTACGGCGTACCTGGGGTTGGTGCTGATTGCCGACCTGTGCGCGATTCTTTCCAATCCGAGGCTGAGAAACCAATGAACGATCTCATGGCGAAATCGGCGCCTGCCGGGCCCGAGCTGGCATTGGGCAAGGTTGCCCATGGACCGTCGTGGCTTGGCCTGGTCGGGGCGGCGATGTGTGTGATCTGGCTGCTGGTGGCTATCTTCGGTCCGTGGCTGGCGCCGCACCCGGTGGGTGAAGTGGTCTCCGATAACGTGTTCGACAGCCTCAGCGCGGCTTACCCGTTGGGCACCGATTACCTGGGCCGCGACATGCTCAGCCGCATTCTCGTCGGCGCGCGGTTCACCGTGGGGCTGGCGCTGATTTCAGCGGTGTTGGCCAGCACGCTGGGGACCGGATGTGCGCTGCTGTCGGTGGTGTCGCCGAAATGGCTGGACGAAGTGATCAGCCGTTTGATGGATGCCTTTATATCCATCCCGAGCAAGATGCTGGCGTTGATCATGGTCTCGGCGTTCGGTTCTTCGGTGCTGTTGCTGATTTGCACCGCTGTGCTGAGCTTCACCCCAGGCGCGTTCCGCATCGCCCGCAGCATGGCGGTGAACATCGAAGCGCTGGAATACGTGCAAGTCGCCCGCACCCGTGGCGAGCGCCGGTTGTACATCGCCTGTGTGGAAATCCTGCCGAACATGCTCAACCCGGTGCTGACCGATCTGGGGCTGCGCTTCGGCTTCATCGTGCTGCTGCTCAGTGGCATGAGCTTCCTTGGCCTCGGTGTGCAACCGCCGGATGCCGACCTCGGTTCGCTGGTGCGCGAGAACATCGGCGGCCTCAATCAGGGCGCGCCGGCCATCGTGATTCCGGCGCTGGCCATCGGCACCCTGACCATCGGCGTGAATCTGTTCATCGACCGACTGTCGTCACGGCGTAGTCGACGTACGGGAGGTCATTGAAATGAGTGATTTGATTCGAGTCGAAGACCTGCGCGTGGTCGCTTGCGGCGAGCGTGGCGAAGTGGAGATCGTCAAAGGCGTGAGCTTCTCCCTGGCCAAAGGTGAAGTGCTGGCGTTGATCGGTGAGTCCGGCTCCGGCAAGACCACCATAGCGCTGGCGTTGCTCGGCTATGCCCGACGCGGTTGTCGATTGGCGTCCGGCGTGGTGCAAGTCGGCGAGCACGACATGCTGGCGTTGAGCGAAGGCGAGCTGCAAGGCCTGCGCGGCAATCGGGTGTCGTACATTGCCCAGAGCGCCGCCGCTGCGTTCAACCCGGCGAAAAAACTGATCGATCAAGTGGTGGAGGGCGCATTGATTCACGGCCTGGGTAGCCGGGCCGTGCTGGAAGCCAAAGCCATCGAACTGTTCCGCGATCTGGCCTTGCCGGATCCCGATCACATTGGCCAGCGTTACCCGCACCAAGTATCCGGCGGGCAGTTGCAACGGGTAATGGCGGCCATGGCGCTGATCAGCGATCCGCTGCTGGTGGTGCTCGACGAGCCGACCACCGCCCTCGACGTGACGACGCAGATCGACGTGCTGCGCGCCTTCAAGCGGGTGGTCCGCGAGCGTGGCGCGACGGCGGTTTATGTGTCTCATGATTTGGCGGTCGTAGCGCAAATGGCCGATCAGATTGTGGTGCTCAATGGCGGGCAGATTTTCGAGCAGAGCGCCACCGCGCCGTTGCTCAAGGCTCCGGCCCATGAATACACCCGCAGCCTGCTGCTGGCGGCCCGCCCGGACACGACGATCCGCCCACCTTGCGGCATCGCTGAAGAAACACCGCTGCTGACCATCCAGGGGCTGACCGCCGGTTACGGCAACAAGAACCTGCAAGGCATGCCGTCGATTCGTGTGCTGGAAGATATCGACCTGACCGTGCGCCGGGGCCAGGCCATTGGCGTGATCGGTGAGTCGGGTTCCGGCAAGTCGACCCTGGCGCGGGTGGTGGCCGGGTTRCTGACRCCGGCCTTGGGCGGCCTGACCTTCGATGGCCAGCCACTGGGCGGCAGCCTGTCCGAGCGCACCGATGAGCAGTTCCGCCGGATTCAGATGGTGTTCCAGAATGCCGACACTGCGCTCAACCCGATGCACAGTGTCAGCACTATTCTGAGCCGTCCGCTGAAAATGTACTTTGGCCTCAAGGGCGCCGCGCTGCGCGAGCGTATCGGCGAACTGCTGGACCTGGTGCGCTTGCCGCGCGCCATGGCCGAACGCCGTCCGAATGAGCTCTCCGGCGGGCAAAAACAGCGGGTCAACCTGGCCCGTGCCCTGGCGGCCAAACCGGACCTGATCCTCTGCGACGAGGTGACCTCGGCGCTGGACACCGTGGTCGGCGCGGCGATTCTCGAACTGCTGCGCGACCTGCGTCAGCAACTGGGCGTGTCCTACCTGTTCATCAGCCATGACATTTCCACGGTGCGCGCGCTGTGCGACGACATTGTGGTGATGTACAGCGGCCACAAGGTTCAGGCCGGCAGCCGGCAGGCGTTTGCCCAGGCACCGTTCCATCCCTACACCGACCTGTTGATCCATTCGGTGCCGGAACTGCGTCAGGGCTGGCTGGAAAACTGCGGCACCACCTGCGGCACGCTGCCGCCGATTGGCGCCAAGGCCAATGTGCCAGAGCTGTGCACCTTTCTCAGTCGCTGCCCGGTGCGGGTCGACGGCCTGTGCAATCGCACCGCGCCGAACCGGCGGATCATCGACGGCGGTAGCGAAATTCTTTGTCATCACGACAGTGCCGAGTTGCTGAAAACACAGCAGGGTTTATCCACCATGAGCCTGGGAGCTTATGCATGAAAGGGCGTTTTGTGAGGCTGGCCGAGCAGGGCCGGCCGACCGTCAAGCTGACGGTGGACGGTTCGCCCATTGAGGCGTTGCAGGGCGACACATTAATGGTCGCGTTGCTGACCCAGGGCTCGGCGCTGCGCCAATCGGAATTCGACTCGGGCCGCCGCGCCGGTTTCTGCCTGATGGGCGCCTGCCAGGATTGTTGGGTCTGGACCCGCAGTGGCGAGCGTTTGCGCGCCTGTTCCAATGAAGTCCGCGAAGGGCTGGACATCGTCACCACACAACCGGAGGCAATATGGCCACTGCACGGCTGAGCGCTCAACGAGTGGTTATTGTCGGCGCCGGGCCGGCCGGCATTCGCTGTGCCGAAACGCTGCTGGCGGCTGGCTTGAAACCGATCCTGATCGATGAGAATCGCCGGGATGGCGGGCAGATCTACCGTCGCCAGCCCGAAGGTTTTACCCGGGACTACGCCACCCTGTATGGCACCGAAGCGGCCAAGGCCAAGAATCTGCACCAGAGTTTCGACCGATTGCGCGGGCAAATCGACTACCGCCCCGACACGCTGGTGTGGAACCTGACGCCAGGGCAATTGTGCTGCGTCAGCCAGGGCAAGCACTCGACGGTGGATTACGATGCGCTGATCCTCTGCACCGGTGCCACCGACCGCTTGATGCCGATTGAAGGCTGGCAGTTGGCAGGCACCTACAGCCTCGGCGGGGCGCAAATCGCGCTCAAGTCCCAGGCGGTTTCCATCGGCCACCGCGTGGTGTTCATGGGCAGCGGGCCGTTGCTGTATCTGGTCGCCAGCCAATACGTCAAAGCAGGCGCCAATGTGGCGGCGGTGCTCGACACTTCACCCCTCAGCAAGCGCATCGCGGCAGTGCCGAAGCTGATGGCGCGTCCGGGATTGCTGTTCACCGGGATGAAGTTACTGGCGCAGTTGTACCGGGCGAAAATCCCGGTGCATCTGGGGATTTCGCCGCTTCAGGTCCAAGGCGATGCAGCCAGCGGCGTCAGTGGTGTGCGGGTGCGTACCGCGCGCGGTGAGACGTTAACGGTGGATTGTGATGCTGTGGCGTTGGGTTATCACTTGCGCCCGGAAACCCAACTGGCCGATCTGGCCGGTTGTCGCATGCGCTTCGATGAGGCCTCCAGCCAGTGGTGGCTGGCCGTCGATGAAGAGGGCCGCACCTCGGTCAACGGTGTGTATGCCGCCGGGGACGGTTCGAAGATTCGCGGCGCCGATGCCGCCGAGCACGCCGGGCGTCTGGCGGCGATGGCGTTGCTGGAAGATCTGCAGCAACCGGTGAACGCCGGTTTGCGTGACGAACAACGGCACGCGCTGGCGGTGATGGATGAGTTTCGCCTCGGCCTGGCCCAGGCGTTTCCCTGGCCGACGGCGCAAGCCAAAGCCTTGCCGGATTCAGCCATCGTCTGTCGCTGCGAGATGATCAGCGCCGGCGAGTTGCGCCGTACCGTGAGCGAGAAGGGGGCCTGTGAAGTCAATCGGGCCAAGGCCTTCAGCCGGGTCGGCATGGGCCGCTGCCAGGGGCGTTATTGCTCCCAGGCMGGGGCCGAAGTGATCGCGGCGGCGGCAGGCGTCAGCGTGCAACAGGTCGGTCGGCAGCGTGGACAGGCACCGGTCAAACCCCTTTCGATGCTCACCGAGGAGGTGTCGCCATGACGCTACACAAAGCCGATGTAGTG
>NZ_JBFTMK010000140.1:0-9585 GCF_056396965.1 Pseudomonas sp. 05N434 | reverse complement strand
ATTCACGACGGCTGCGCCGCCGAACGCAGCCTCGCAGGCTCGGCAGCTGCTACGGGTCGCGTTCACGCAGGTGAAAAAAGTCAGATTGCCATCAGGCCGCCTTGCAAAAACACCACGACCGTCTAAGTTCAGAACTATCTCTACAGGCGTAACCAAACCGTACATAAACCAGCCCCTCAGGCGAGAGAATCTATTGATCTAAAACCAACCAGACGCTGCTTTTAATTACTGACACGGAATCAGTCATAAAAATAAAGAGGGATGCTTGATGAAGCGCAGCCATGGGTATCGTGCGTTCTCGCAACGGGGGCCTGCCGGTCATTTCTGGATTTCATTGCTTTGCTTCTCAGGCTTGGTGATCGCCAGCTTTCTGTTGTTCGAACAACAGATCCAGGACTTCCTGACCCATCTCAACTTGTACCAGCCTTCCACTCCCACCCAAAAACTCAACCTGGCCCTGCTGCTGATCGCCCTGCTCGCGCTGGACGTGGTGCTGCCGGTGCCTTCGAGCATGGTCGCGCTGCTGGCCGTGGCCATGCTCGGCGCTGTTGGCGGCTACCTGGTGATTTTCGTGGGGCTGTGCCTGGGGGCCGGGCTGGGGTATGCGCTGGGGGCGGGCTATTTTCGGCTGCTGTCCGGCCGCCTGGGCCTGCATCAGCGCCAGCCGGGGCAACTGGCATACAAGCTGGGCACGCTGTCGTTGATCTGCCTGCGCGGCGTGCCGGTATTGGCCGAAACCTCGGTGGTGGCCGCCGGGATGCAACGTTATCCGCTGCCCGCGTTCGTGTTAGTGACCACCCTGGCCAATGCCGGTCTGGCACTGGCCTACAGCGCCATCGGCATCTACCTCGTCGAGCAGAACGCGCTGCTGGTGACCCTGCTCGCCAGCATGGTGTTGCCCGGGCTGTTTATCGCCGGGTACAGCCTGTTCAAAACCTTGCGCAAGCAAAACGCCGAGCAATCCCTGCACGGGCGTTTCGAGGTCCGTTACGACTACCCGGTGGTGTTCACCGATCACCTGTTCGAGCCGTCCAATCCGTGTCTGCATCACCAGCTCACCGCACGACTCACCCCACAGCACCGGGGCCCGGCGACGGTGCTGGTGTTCGCCGATGAACAACTGCTGCAAAGCGCCCCGCACCTGCTGGAACAGATCGACGCCTACTTTGCCGCCCATGCGGCGGACCTGCATTTGCAGGCCGCGCCGATTGCGGTGCCGGCCGGCGAACTGAGCAAGGACTCACAGGTGTTGCAGCAGCTTTACACCGATATGCTGCAGCATGGGCTGGACCGGCATTGCTATGTGCTGGCCCTGGGCGGCGGTGCGGTGCTGGATGCGGTGGGCTACGCCTGCGCCACCTTCCACCGTGGCATTCGCCTGATCCGCATCCCGAGCACCGTGCTGGCGCAGAACGACGCCGGCATCGGGGTGAAAAACGGCATCAATGCCTTCGGCCAGAAGAACCTGCTGGGCGCCTTCTACCCCGCCACTGCGGTAATCAACGACTTCCAGCTGCTGACCAGCCTGACCCGCCGCGACCAGATCGCCGGGCTGGCCGAGGCGGTAAAAGTGGCGCTGATCAAAGACCAGGCCTTCTTCCAATGGATGGAACAACAGGCCGACGCCCTCGCCCACTTCGATCACTCGGCCAGCCGCTATGCCATTCGCCGCTGCGCCGAACTGCACCTGGCACACATCACCGGTGCCGGCGACCCCTTCGAGCGCGGTAACGGACGGCCACTGGATTACGGGCATTGGGCCGCGCACAAACTGGAAAACCTCAGCCGGCACCGACTGCGCCATGGTGAAGCCGTGGCGGTGGGCATGGCCCTGGATGGGCTCTATGCCAATGCCCTGGGGTTGTTGAGCGATGCCGACACCGAACGGCTGCTGAACCTGTTGCTCAAGCTCGGCTTCAGCCTGAGCCCGCCGGAACTGACCTTGAAAGATGCACAGGGACGCTCGCTGGTTCTGCTCGGTCTGGAGGAATTCCGCCAGCACCTGGGCGGGCAACTCTCCATCCCCATGCTCAGCCGGATCGGCGAGTCGGTGGACCTGCACGAGATCGATGCCGCGCGGATGGAACAGGCGCTGCAACGGCTGTCGACCCGCATCGATCCGGCGCTCACCCTCAGCGAGGGCTGCGCGCAATGAGCCAGACACCACTGAACCTGAAAACCTGGATGACCCTCGGCCGGGTATCCAACCTGCCCACCGTGTGGACCAACACCTTGGCCGCCGCCCTGCTCGCCAGCAGCGCTGGTGCCCTGGCGCCGCCGTCGTCGCTGGTGTGGATCCTGCTGTTGGCCGCGCTGTCGTTGCTGTATCTGGCCGGCATGTTATTGAACGACCTGCTGGACGCCGACTGGGACCAACAGCACCACAATCCCCGCCCTATCACGTTGGGTCTGGTCAGCCGCCAGCAAGTGGGGCTGGCTACTGCGCTGTTGCTGATACTGGCTGCGGCCTCGGTATTGGGCCTGAGCCGGTTGATCGATCAACCGCACTGGTTGCTGGGTAGCGCCACCCTGCTGGTGGGCTGCATCCTCGGCTACAACGTGCTGCACAAGAAATACGCCCACAGCGTCTGGCTGATGGGCGCCTGCCGCTCGGCCCTCTACCTGACGGCGGCGGCCAGCCTGGCGGTGCCGCCGGAGCCGATCTGGCTGTGCGCCATGTTGCTTGGCGTCTACATCAGCGGCCTGACCTACCTGGCTCGTCAGGAACACAACAACCAGTTGCTCAGCCGCCTGCCGCTACTGCTGATGTTGAGCCCGCTGGCGCTGGCGATCTATTCCGACAACGTCTGGTTCTGGCCGGTGCTACTGCTCTGGCTTGGCTGGCTGGGCTGGCATTACTGGCACCACTTGGCCAACCCGCAGCAACGGCAAGTCCGTGCCTTTATCGGCGCTGGCCTGGCGGCTCTGCCACTGTTTGATGCCCTGGTGCTGGCTGTGGCCAACCAGCCGCTGGGCAGCCTGTTATGCGTTCTGGTGTTTTTCCTGCTTCCACACTTCCAGCGCTGGATCAAACCGACATGAACATGGACGTCACTGCATCGCCATCGGCGGCTCTCGAAATACGCCACGACTGCCTCGCCGAACAACACCGGGCCCTTACCCAACAGCTCGATGACGCCGAGCTGCAGTGGTGGCGCCAGGCACAGGAGCGGCTTGCCCAACGCCCGGACGCCAATACCGCGGCGCTGTTGAGCAGCCAGTCCAAGCGCAACTTCAAGGAACAACCACTGCCCCACAGTCCCGACTGGAGCAGTGTCCAACTGGCGCGGGCATTGTTGCTGGCTCAGGTCCTGGAGCAACAGCCCCTCGCCGGGCAACTGCCCTTGCTGCGCCAACTGTTTCTGTGGGGCGACGATCAAGAAAAAATCGCCACCCTGAAGGCCCTCGACTGGCTCGACAGCCGTGGGCTCTGTGTGGAGCTGGCGCTGCAGGCCGGGCGTACCAGTAACAGCCAGGTGTTCGCCGCCCTCGCGCTCGACACCCTCTACCCATCGCGCCATTACAGCGAACGGGCCTTCCATCAATTGGTGCTGAAGGCGCTGGGCATGGGGCTYGATATACGACGCCTGATCGGCCTGACCCAACGACACAGCGTCACCCTCAACCAGCTGGCCCTCGACCTGCTGGACGAACAGCTCGCCGCCGAACGAACGGTGTCCGCCGGGCTGCCCCGAGTGATTGCCTTCGACCTGCTCAGCCCGGCGCAACACCAGCGCCTGGCCGGCCTGAGTCAGCAGCAACGCTTGCCGCCTGAGTGGCATGAGTACTTGGCCGGCACCTCACAGAACTGACACTCAACGACTCCTTTTCCTTGACGAGGATTTACCATGCTCAAGTACTTCGACCCGCATATTCATATGGTCAGCCGCACCACCGATGACTACCAGAACATGGCCGCCGCCGGCATCACCGGGGTGATCGAACCGGCCTTCTGGCAGGGTCAGGCCAGGACCAGCGTCGGCAGTTTCATCGACTATTTCGACACCCTGTTGGGCTGGGAGCGCTTTCGCGCCAGCATGTTCGGCATTCATCATTTCTGCACCATCGGCCTCAACCCCAAGGAGGCCAATGACCTGTCGGTGGCCAATGAAGTGCTGGAGATTCTGCCGCGCTACCTGGTGAAAGACGGCGTCGTGGCGGTCGGCGAAATCGGCTACGACGACATCACCCCGGAGGAAGATCGCTTCCTCGCCGCTCAGCTGGAGCTGGCCAGACAATTCAATTTGCCGGTGCTGGTGCACACCCCGCACCGCGACAAGATCGGTGGCACCAAACGCACCCTGGCGGTGATTCGCGAAGTCGGGATTGCCGAGCACCTGGTGATCATCGACCACCTCAACGAACTGACCCTGCCGCTGGTGCTGGACAGCGACTGCTGGCGCGGCCATTCGATCTACCCCAACACCAAGATGTCGGAACAGCGCATGGTCGCCCTGTTGCAGCAGTACGGCACCGAGAAAATGGTGGTCAACAGCGCCGCCGACTGGGGCATCAGCGACCCGCTCAAGGTGCCGAAAACGGGTGAAGCGATGCTGGCTGCCGGCTTCAGCGAAAGCCAGGTCGAACAGGTGCTGTTCCACAACCCCGTGGACTTTTTTGCCCAAAGCGGCCAACTGGACAAGTCCCTGGTCAGCACCCCGCTGCCCATCGACCAGCGTCGGCAGTGGCAGGAGAACTCTGCCCTGCGTGGCCAGGAACCGGTGATCAAATGAGTGCCGGCACGGGTTGGGCTGCCGCGCAGGTCGGTTATTGCAGCAATGTGCACCCGACCCGTGACCTGGCGGGACTACGGTCATCCATCGAATGGCATTTCCGGGGTGTGCGCACCCTGCGCGGCCTGAACGAGCAAGACAGTGGGCTGTGGATCAGCGCCCTCGCCGCAGCCGAACTACAGCAGGCGTCAGCTCGCGCGGACTTCCTCAGCCTGCTGCAACGCAGCGGGCTGCGGCTGACTTCACTTAACGGCTTTCCCTATGGCCAATTTCATCAAGGCGCGGTGAAAGCCGACGTCTATTTGCCCAACTGGACTGATCCGAAACGGCTGGCGTACAGCCTGAATCTGGCCCGAATCCTGGCGCACGCCCTGCCGTCGGATTGCCCCCAAGGCGTGATTTCCACCGTACCACTGGGCTATGCCGCCGACTGGAACCCGCGGCGACAGCAGCGTGCCGAACACCTGCTGCGCCAACTCACGGCTTCACTGGCCAGGCTGCATCGGGAGACGGGCAAGAAGATCGTGTTCTGCCTGGAGATGGAGCCGGACTGTGTGCTGGAAAACACCGACCAGGCCATCGCCTTCTTCCACCGCTACCAAGCCAGCGATCCGCACCATGACTATCTGGCGCTGTGTTTTGATGTCTGCCACCAGGCCGTGGTTTTCGAACACTGCTATCAGTCGCTGGAAAAGCTGCGCCAGGCCCGAGTGCCTGTCGGCAAGATCCAGCTGTCGAACGCGCTGATTTGTCACCTGCCCGCTGAAGACCACAACCGGCGCGAACACGTGCTCAAGACCTTGAGCGACTTCGCCGAAACCACCTACCTGCATCAAGTCAAAGCCCGAGATGCGCAGGCGCGGTTATCGGGCTGGGCCGACCTGCCCGCCGCCCTCGACGATTGCGCCAATAACCTGGGGCAGTACCCCGAACTGCGGATTCATTTCCACATCCCGCTGTTCAGCGAACACTTGCTGCTGCCTGAGCTCAGCGGCAGCCAGATCGCGCTGTCGCAGACTTTCGACTTTCTCGCAGACCATGGGGATTTTCGTCCCGTGCTGGAAGTGGAAACCTACAGCTGGGGCGTCCTGCCCGCGCAACTGCGGCCCAACACCGAGCACGCCCAACTGCAGGGAATCGCCGCAGAACTGCACTGGGTCGAAGAACAACTGCGCCAGCGTCAATTGCTACAACCCCAAGTGCGGGAGGCGTACGCCGATGCCCTCTGATCACCCGCGTCAACCGCTGCTGCTGATCAACGTGGTCGGGCTGACCCCCGCGCTGCTGGGGCCGGCAACGCCGCACATCAATGCCCTGCTGAAAACCGCAAAAATGGCCAGCCTGCAACCAGTGTTTCCGGCCGTCACATCGACGGTGCAGGCGTCGATTCTCACCGGCCTGTCGCCGTCGGAACACGGCATCGTCGGCAATGGCTGGTATTTTCGCGACCAGGCCGAAGTGCGATTCTGGCTGCAACCCAACGCACTGATCCAGGGAGAAAAGGTCTGGCAGGCGCTCAAGCGTGAGCTCCCCGGGTTCCGCTGCAGCCAGTTGTTCTGGTGGTACAACATGTATGCGGACGTGGATGCAGCCATCACCCCACGCCCGCACTACCCGGCCGATGGCCGCAAGATGTTCGGCCTGTATTCGTCACCGGCCTCGTTGCATGAGCGTATTGAGCAGCAGATCGGTGAATTTCCGTTTCCGGGTTTCTGGGGTCCGGCGGCCGGCATCGCATCGAGCCGCTGGATCGTCGACTGCGCCATCGCCGAATTCCAGCTCGATCGACCGGACCTGCAGTTGGTCTACCTGCCGCATCTCGACTATTGCCTGCAGCGACTGGGCCCTGATCATCCGTCGATTGCCGACGAGGTGCGGGCCATCGACAGTGAAGTGGGTCGCCTGCTGGCCTTTGCCCAGGAGCAAGGTGCGGCGGTGATGCTGTTGTCCGAATATGGGATCGAAGCGGTACAGCAATCCRTATCGATTAACCGGCTGTTGCGCTCGGAAGGCTTGTTGCAGGTGCGCCAGTCGCTGACCTGGGAGTTGCTCGACCCCGGCGCCAGCGCGGCCTTTGCCGTGGCCGATCATCAGATCGCGCACATCTACGTGAAACAGGCGCAAGACATTCCTCGCATCAAAGCGCTGCTGCAGCGCCAGCCCGGCATCGAGCAGGTGCTGGATAAAGCCGAACAACGGGCCTGGCAACTGGATCATCCGCGCAGCGGCGAGCTGGTGACCGTGGCCGCGCCGGGTTACTGGTTCGATTACTACTACTGGCTCGACGATCGCAAGGCACCCGACTTTGCCCGCACCGTGGACATCCATCGCAAGCCCGGCTACGACCCGCTGGAACTGTTCATCGACCCGGCCATTCGCTTCCCCAAATTGAAAGTGGCGCGCCGCCTGCTGCAGAAAAAGCTCGGCTTTCGCTACTACATGGACCTGATTCCGCTGGACACCCGCCTGGTCCGTGGCAGCCATGGTCGCCTGCCCGACAGCGAGAACACCGGCCCGCTGCTCATCACCAATTGCGATCTGCCGTTGCCCCAGCGCCTTGCGGCCACGGCAGTGAAGCAACTGCTCCTGGAACACTTCCTGGGGCATTCACACACCGACCCGGCCAATGCCAAGGAGCTTCCATGCGGCGAGCCATTTCTATAACAGTTCTGAGTGCCTTGGCCGGTTTGGCTCAGGCACAGGACACCAACAACTTCAACTGCAGCAACTTCCTGCAATTTGGAATCAGTGCCGACCAGACCCGTACGGCGTTCAACAAGCACCCCGAGACCATGGCCTGGAACTGGTTCGTCTGCCTGAACCAGCCCGACGCCCAGGGTTACAACCGCGTGTGGGAGTCGTTCAAGCCTTCCGACCAGGTCTACCTGGCCAATGGCGTCAACCCTGGCTCGTATGACAGCCGCATGAAGCCGCCGGACGAGGTGCTCAAGCAAGCCAAGGCCCTGGGGCTGGACGCGAACCGTCTGCTGCACAACCTCAATGCCACGCAGCAGGTCGACGGGATGAGCCTGGAAATGGGCGGTACCGTCGTGCCTGAGGCACAGCGAGGCCAAGTCGTGCGCTTTCAACTGCTGATGTCTCAGGACACTTATAACTACATCGTCAAGAACAATGTCTACAACGTAGATGGCCAGGAGGCCCTGACGAGCAACCTGAACTTTCCCGCCACGGCCTGGGAATTGAAAGCCGCCTGGCTGTGGATCGGCGCGGACATGGACTACAAGAAGAAGCTGGAGAACGACGGCTACTACACCGCCCAGGCCTATTACCAGCAGGGCACCGACTACAGGGTCGGCTATGCGGCGTTGAGTGGCTTGCATGTGGTCAACAAACTGGACTCCAGCTGGGTCTGGACCACCTTCGAGAACGTCAACAACAGAAAGTACACCGTGACCAAGGGCCACCCGCCCCGGCCGATGACAAACAGCACCGGACCGACATCGGATGCCATACCGGTCAATACGCAGTTCCAGGCCAACAACCCGACGCTGTCGAAATACGAGTTGATCGGCGTGGAATATCAACCCAAGACCCAGGTGCTGGCGAACTCGCAGCTGGAATCGGCGTTCCAGGACACCTCATCCTGCCTGGCCTGCCACGGCACCGCCGCCTACTCGAAGACCGACGGTTACTTCAATTTCGCCATCCCGACCCAGGGCGGTCTCACCTACCCCACTACACCGCTGCCGGACAAAGACTTCAACGGCTACAAAAAACTGGATTTTGTCTGGTCGCTGAAACGCGCCCAGTGGAAACGCTAAGGAGAGCACGACATGAGCGTATTGAATTTTCCCCGCATCTACCTCAACGGCCAGATGTTCTGGAACCCGCCAACAGCCAACAACAACGACATGTTCCCGCTGTATGACGCGGTGAACACGGACATCAACTGGTCGTTCATGACGCACTTCGGCATCGACCGGAACAATGCTCCCGACACCCTGATGCCAYGGGCCATCTCGACGCAGTACATGGCTGGCATGCCGACCTATGTACAGCAGGTGCCAAACAATATCAATCCGAAGCATGACCCGTACATGCCCGCCGAATGGGATCTGTTTGGCGACAACGGTTGCGGCCTGGTGAACTACGGGAAAACCAAGTCGACCGTTATCGGCGGCGAAGTGCAGCCCAATAGCTACATCGATAAGGATGCACTGATCGGCGCGCAATACCACTTGCTCGGCAGCCCCCTGGGCAGCAATACCCCGACCGCGGCGCGCTTCGTGGATATCAGCCCATGGCAGAACACCTTCACGGCGCTGTACTTCGACAAACTGGTGTTAGGGGACGCGAACTGCGGCCTGACCCTCAACCGCAAGTACCGGATGATGGACCGTTTCCTGAACTTCAGTTGGGGAGCCCTGGGTGGCCTGGTGAACGTCAGCACCACCTGGCAGACYTGCTTCCCCAAGGAGAATCTGGAATGGGCGCTCGGCAACTCGTCCCTGCTGGCCAACCTGAAGCAGCAGATGGAGCAGCAAGGGGCACAGGGCCTGATGTTCCGCTTTTGCGTCTACCTGACCTGCTATGACAAGAACGGGATATTCAACGATTACCCACAGCGCCTCGACACCCGTTCCAACAACCCGAACGTCATGGCGAAAGTGCGTGACCTCTACAGAAAGGGCTTGGACAACGTCAACGAGATTTTCTTCAATCCTGCCTACAGCCGCACCTCGGCGGTCCTGGGGCTGTGGTTCGCCGGTGAATACCCCACCGCGCCCGCCGGAAGGCGACTGGTGGCCAATAAGGCGGTGTCGATGAGCCAGCTGTATTCCCAGGAGACACAACAAGTCAAGTTGGGGGTGATTTCGGCACAGATCAACGA
>NZ_JBFTMK010000139.1:0-9641 GCF_056396965.1 Pseudomonas sp. 05N434 | reverse complement strand
GTGTACTCGTCCCATTCGCCGTTCATGAACAGCACTGGCACATTGATTTTCTTTGCCGCGTTCAGGTAGCAGTTGCGGTCGCTGTTGAGCACGCCGCTGATGTGGAAGTGCATCTGCCCGTATTCGTGTTCGGCCAACGAACTGACGTGACGGTGGTTGAAGCGCTTGAACAGCGAAGGCAGGTGTTTGCCGATGGTGCTGTTCACCAGATGGCCGACGCGGTCACCGTCCCGGTTGCCGAGGTAATCGACACCGCGCTGAAGGTAGTCGAGCATGTGCTCGTTGACCACCGGCGAGAACGAGCTGATCACAGCCTTTTCGATGCGCCGTGGCCGGTGGGCTAGGGCGACGAGCGTGGCGGCGCCACCAAAGGAGAACGACAGCACGTGTTCGGCGGCGAAGTGGTCGATCAGCTCCAGGAGGATCTGCCCTTCGATTTCCTTGGTCAGCATTTTCTCATGCAGGTTGTGAGCCTTGGACTTGCCCGCGTAGGGCTGGTCGTAGCACACCACATTGAACTGCGGATAAAGGTTTTTCACGGTTTGGGCAAACGACGCAGTCGTGGACATCGAGCCGTTGACCAGAATGATGGTCTTTTCTGCGGCGTCTGCGCGATAGAACTCCGTGTAAACCCGATACTGACCCTGTATATCCAGCACAGCGATTTCTGGCCTCATGACATAAGACTCCTGGCAAGCGGGTATGCGCGCAAATCAGATTGCACGAGCTTTGTGACAGGTAGGCATACGCCTGGAATTTTTGAAGGCCCATGTCGATCCATTGCACGCCGGTCGACGGGTATTGTTATAAGCGGGCAGTTTGCCGGGGGAAGGCGGAACCTGAGGGTTCTCTGCCGGCAAAAAGTTTCTTAGAGTAGTTTTGGTGACTCATCGGTCACATTTCGCGCCGACGTCCTGATTCAAGCAGGGGTCACGTCATCGCGCAAGTATCTTTCGAAAAATGTTCGACAACTTCTGCTGAGCGGTCGTCGGCTTAGATCAATCGGATCTCTTCGGCGCTCAACGGCCGGTATTCGCCGGGCTTCAGCGCGTCGTCGAGCAGCAGCGGCCCCATGCGTTCGCGGTGCAGGCGCAATACCTTGTTGTCGAAGTGGCCGAACATCCGTTTTACCTGATGATAACGGCCCTCGACGATGCTCAGGCGCGCCGATTTTGCCCCGAGCAAGACCAGTTCGGCAGGCTGGGTTGTGAGGTCTTCGAAGGCGAAGTACAGGCCTTTGGCGAACGTGATCGCGTAGTCGGCAGTGATCTCCTGCTCCGTCTCGACATAGTACACCTTGGGCAGTTTGGTCTGTGGCTGGGTCAGGCGTCGCGACCAGGTGCCGTCGTTGGTGATCAGCATCAGGCCGGTGGTGTTGAAGTCCAGGCGACCGGCGATGTGCAGGTCATCCTTGTCCGCTTCATGGATCAGGTCGAGCACCGTCGGGTGTTGCGGGTCGCGGGTCGCACTGACGCAGCCGGGCGGTTTGTGCAGCATGAAGTAGCGGGCCGGTTTACCGACCTGCAGCACTTCGTCGTCGACTTCCACGCGGCTGAACTCGAGAACCTCGGCGTGAGGGTCGCTGACGATAGTTCCGTCGACTCTGACGCGCTTTTCCACCAGCAACAGGCGTACCTGCTTGCGGTTGAAGCGGGGCAGGTTGCTGAGGAAACGGTCAACGCGCATGGCCAGGGATCGGTGGGAAAAGGGCTGCGTATGTTACGTGATCGGCCAGGCGGTTGCTTGCAACTGCGCCTCGACCCGGGCGCAGGCCGGGCACAGGCAGGACTTGTCACGCAGCTCGGCCGGCAGCGTTTCGAACACCGCCGGGTCGATGCTGACGCCGTAGCACCAGCAGGCACGATCGACGGTTCGTGGGTCGGCCAGGCTGCAGTCGTTGGAAGCGCCACAGGCCGGGCAGAGGTCTGGCTTATTCATGAAAGGGTCATTTGGTAATGGCCGGTTTGCTTGGCCCGAGCTGCGCATGATCGTCCCGCAAGCCGCCATGTGCAAGCTAACGCTCGCACATTCCTGAAGGAGTCTTGCCGGTGATCAGGCGATCAACCCAGGCTTTTCAAATACGCCCGCCACCCGCCCAAATGACTGATTTCCACCGCCCCGTCCAGCCCATACGGCTCACAGATAAACCCGCTCTCCCAACGCCCATCCGCCAGTTGCACCTTGCCCAGTCCCAGTGGAGCAGGAATCCCGGTGAGGAACGACCCCAGCTCACTGCTCGGCAATTCCCAGACTTCCACCGCAATCGCCACGCCGCCCTCTTTAACGCGGACCATGCCGGGGCGATACGGTGGGCCGCCGGCCAAGGCATACAGCTGATAGTCGGGAGAACTCTGAGTTGTTTCTACCAGCCGCGCTCCACGCTGTTTGAGTTGCCAGTTCAGCGCCAGCCCCTCCAGGTGCGCGCCGCAGACCACCAGTCGTGCCCGGTCATTGTGCGCGATGGCGGCCGGTGCGGGTGACGCCAGGCCCTGCTGACGTTGCAGGGCATCTGCCACGCTCAACAGATACTGATCGGTAAACGCGCGACCAAACAAGGTCACGCCCCATGGCAAACCATTGCCCATCAATCCGCTGGGCACGGCGACGGCAGCGTAATCGAGCAGGTTCATGAAGTTGGTGTAGTAGCCCAGTTCCGAGTTGCGCAGTACCGGTTCGGCGGCAAGTTCCGCCAATGTAACCGGACGGCCAATGGTTGGCGTCAGCACGCAGTCGAGGCCCTCCAATACTCTGTCGCACAGCGCCTTCAAGGCTTGCAGTCGGTAGTGGGCGCGGAAGGTTTGCACGCCGGTCACTGCCGGGGCCTTGGCCAGCACGGCACGAATCACTGGCAATACGGCTTGAGGATTTTGCTCCATCAATTTGCCGGCCACGCTGTAACGCTCGGCCACCCATGGCCCTTCGTAGAGCAACCGCGCCGCTTCCAGGAAGGGCGACAAATCCAGTTCGACCGCTTCACCGCCCAGGGCTTTAAGCTGGTCGATGGCGTCGCCAAACAACAACGGGCCTTCAGGGCAGCCGAAGAACGCCAGGTCCTGCGCACGGGGCACACCGAAACGAAACGCGCGCGGCGTGCCGAAGGCCGAGCCGTCATTCCACAGCGGATTGCTGCGGCTGTATTCATCCCGTGGGTCGAGATGAGCGGTCAGTGCCAACAACTGACTGGCTTCCCGGGCTGTGGTCGTAAAGGTCGTGACGCAATCGAGCGTGCGACAGGCCGGAACCACCCCGGCCGTTGAGATCAGCCCTTTGGTGGCTTTCAAACCGACCAGATTGTTCAGCGCCGCCGGTACGCGCCCGGAACCTGCGGTGTCGGTGCCCAGGGCAAAACTCGCCACGCCGAGCGCCACCGCCAGTGAAGAGCCGGCGCTGGAACCGCCCGACGGATATTCCGGCAACACGCTGTTCGGGCAAGCGCCATACGGCGAGCGGCTGCCGTTGAGGCCGGTGGCGAACTGGTCGAGATTGGTCTTGCCCAGCGGGATTGCACCCAGCGCCAGCAGTTGCTCGACGATGGTCGCCGAACGCTCCGGCACGTAGGCAAACGCCGGGCACGCCGCCGTGGTCGGAATGCCCGCCAGATCGATATTGTCCTTGATCGCGAACGGCACGCCGTACAGCGGCAGGCTGCCTGGGTCACGACCATCGAGGGCGGCGAGGTACGGTTCCAGTTCCTCGGCGCTGAGTAAATGGATGAACAAGTGATAGTCCGGGTTCAGCGCCGCGGCTTTTTCCCGCAGGCTCGGCAGCAATTGCCGAGGCGTGATGTGGCCGTCACGGTAAGCGTTGCGCAGGGCGTCGAGTTGCAGATTGATGTTCATGGTTCAGATCCTTGTTGAAATGGCTTCAGTCGAGTTCCAGCACCACGACGCGCTGTCCGGCGCGCACTGGCGAACCCGGTTGCACACGAATCTCGCGCACCACACCGGCCATGGGCGCGAGCAGCGGGATTTCCATCTTCATCGACTCCAGAATCACCAGCACATCACCGGCGACCACTTGGCTGCCGACCTCCACCTGAACCTGCCAGAGGTTGCCGGCGATGTGGCTGTCGATGCTCTGCTGACCGTCGGCCAACAGCGCCTCTTCGGTCACTTGCGGCGTCGGTTCTTCACTGTCGAAATGCGCCTGACCGCTGGCGATCCAGCGCTCGCGCTCGGCGTTGAACGCACCTTTTTGCTGATCTCGAAACGCCGCAATGCTGTTGGCTTCCTTCGCCAGAAACGCCTGGTAATCCGCCAGGTTCAACTGACTGTGCTCGATGTTCAGAGCGAAGCGCCCGAGCGGGAAATCCCGTCGAATGCGCAGCAGTTCATCGGCGCTTACCGGGTAGAAGCGGATTTGATCGAAGAACCGCAACAGCCACGGTTTGCCATCGAACGCGGCGACCTCGCGGTAGCGATTCCACATCTGCAAGGTCCGGCCGACGAATTGATAACCACCGGGGCCTTCCATGCCGTATACGCACATATAGGCGCCACCGATGCCCACCGAGTTTTCAGCGGTCCAGGTGCGGGCCGGGTTGTATTTGGTGGTGACCAGACGATGCCGTGGGTCGAGCGGSGTGGCGACCGGMGCGCCGAGGTAGACATCGCCCARCCCCATCACCARATAGCTGGCGTCGAACACCGTGCGCTGCACTTCGTCGAGGTTCGGCAGATCGTTGATGCGGCGGATGAACTCCAGGTTGCTCGGGCACCATGGGGCGTCCTTGCGCACGGTGGTCATGTATTTCTCGATGGCCAACTGGCAGGCCGGGTCATCCCACGACAGCGGCAGGTGCACGATGCGTGAGGGAACCTGCAAGTCTTTGGCGGCGCACACGGCGTCCCACTCACCGGCGACGATGCCCAGCAGATCGGCAAGCGGCAGTTGCTCCGGTTGGTAATGCACCTGCAGCGAACGGATGCCCGGCGTCAGGTCGATCACCCCGTGCAGCTGTTTGCTTTCCAATGCCTGCATCAGCGCGTGGGCGCGGAAGCGCAGTACCAGGTCCAGTTCCGGTGCGCCGATTTCCAGTAACAGGTGAGTATCCCCCGACAACCGGGCGACCAACCGTGTATCTCCCTGGCCGATATCCAGCATCACAGGCGACACAACCCCCTGTGGGAGCTGGCTTGCCTGCGATGAGGCCCGATCAGACACCGCATCAACTTCATCGCAGGCAAGCCAGCTCCCACAGGAATCCCATTTCAAGGCGAGGTTACGGGAGGTCTTGAGATCGACCGGCAAAAACTGCACCTTGTCTCCAGCCTTGAGCTGCCCGAGCTGCCAAAGATCCGCTTCGATCACCGTCACCGGGCAGACGAACCCACCGAGGCTCGGACCATCGGGACCGAGGATCACCGGCATATCACCGGTGAAATCCACCGCGCCAATGGCGTACGGATTGTCGTGAATGTTCGACGGATGCAACCCGGCTTCGCCACCGTCGGCCCGAACCCATTCCGGCTTCGGCCCGATCAGCCGCACACCGGTGCGGCTGGAGTTGAAATGCACTTCCCATTGAGTGGCGAAGAAGGTGCCGATGTAGTGTTCGGTGAAGTATTCCGGCGCGCCATGGGGGCCGTAGATCACCCGAATTTGCCGCACGGCCGGCAACTCGGTGACCTGCTCATCAGGCAATTGAACACCCGCGCTACGGTCGATCAAGGCTGGCACATGCAACACGTCCCCGGCACGCAACGCACGACCGCCATGGCCACCGAACTGACCGAGGGTGAAGGTACTTTTGCTGCCCAGGTAATCCGGTACTTGCAGGCCGCCGCGCAGGCACAGATAGCTGCGAGCGCCTGCACCGGCGATTGTGCCGAGATGTACTGTGGCCCCGGCCGGAATCAGCAGCGCGGTGTTCATCGGTGCCGCTTCGCCGTTCAGCRTCAATGGAATCTGCGCACCGGTCACCGCCACAACCGCATCACAATTGAAGCGCAGCATCGGCCCGCTCATGGTGATTTCCAKGGCCGCTGCGCCTTCATCGTTACCCAGTAAAAGATTACCCAAACGCAATGCACGACTGTCCATCGGCCCCGACGGCGGCACGCCCACCGCCCAGTAACCAAGACGCCCCGGATAGTCCTGAACGCTGGTCTGGGTGCCGGCGCTGATCACCTCGAAGGTGTTGGCCTGGTAGACCAGCGCTTCCAGACAACGGGTCCATGGCTGGCCGCTGGCAAAGGGCACATCGAGCAGAATCTGTCGCAGGTAATCGCGGTTGGTTTCCACGCCGTACAGCAGGCTGTCGCCCAAGGTTTGGAGCAGGTCAGCGCGGGCTTCTTCGCGAGTCGGCGCCCAGCGGATGACCTTGGCAATCATCGGGTCGAAGTACGGCGGGATCTCGCAACCGGCCTCGACCCACGTGTCGATGCGCAGGTGTTTGCCATCGGCGACGAGGAAACTTACCGCCGTCAGCAGGCCGGGGCTCGGTTGAAAATCGCGCCCCGGATCTTCGGCGTAGAGCCTTGCCTGGATCGCGTGGCCGTTGGCTTTCAAGCCTTGGCTCAATGCGTTCAATGGCGGTAAATCTCCGGCCGCCAGTTCCACCATCCAGCGCACCAGATCCACGCCCCACACTTGCTCGGTGACACCGTGCTCCACCTGCAAACGGGTGTTCACTTCAAGAAAATAGAAACGCTGGGCGTCACTGTCGAAGACGAACTCCACGGTGCCGGCGCTGCGGTAATTCACTGCCTTGGCGAGTTTGATCGCGGCAAGGCAGAGCGCTTCGGCCATGCCGTCGGGCAGGTTGGGTGCCGGGGTTTCTTCAAGGACTTTCTGGTTGCGCCGCTGCACCGAACAGTCGCGCACGCCGAGGGCAATCACCTCGCCCTGGCCGTCGCCGAACACCTGCACTTCCAGATGTCGCGCGCGCTGGATGTACTTCTCGATGAACACACCGGCGTCGCTGAAGTTGTTCTGCCCGAGGCGTTTGACCGCTTCGAAGGATTCGCCCAATTCGGCGGCGCTGCGGCACACGCGCATACCGATGCCGCCACCGCCGGCGGTGCTTTTGAGCATCACCGGGTAGCCGACCTGTTCGCCAGCGATCAATGCTGCGTCAAGGCTGTCGAGCAGTTCGGTGCCTTCGAGCATCGGCACACCGTGTTGTTTGGCCAGGGCGCGGGCGGTGTGTTTGAGGCCAAACACGCGCAGTTGCTCAGGCGTGGGGCCGATGAAGGCGATATCGGCTGCTTCGCAGGCCTCGGCGAACGCGGCGTTTTCCGAGAGGAATCCGTAGCCGGGATGGATCGCCGTAGCGCCGGTGGATTTGGCGATGGCGAGGATTTTGTCCACGGCAAGGTAAGTGCCGACCGCGGCGCCTTCACCCAGGCTGTGAGCTTCATCGGCTTGCAGGATATGCAGGCTGGCGGCGTCGGCTTCGGAGTAAACGGCGACGCCCTTGACCTGCAACTCTCGCAGGGTCCGCAGAATGCGGCAGGCAATGGCGCCACGGTTGGCGATGAGGACTTTTTCGAACATGGCATAACCCCTGGAGGCGATAGCGCATCAGCCTCGACCTGGGATGCGGGCCGTCCCGCAGTTTTTCGAGATGCACCCGGGCCGTCCCGGATGAACAAAATTCACGCTTTTTTGTGGCGAGGGAGCTTGCTCCCGCTCGGCTGCGCAGCAGTCGCAAAACCTGCTGCTGTGGTCCGTCAGACATAGCGCGATAGCAGGGTTTGGGGCCGCTTCGCGACCCAGCGGGAGCAAGCTCCCTCGCCACAGGGATCAGCGTTGTTTGAGGCACTGGCCGGAGCGGGCCTGACACAGGGCAAACAACCACCGCCGCAAACGCGCAAGTTTCAGTTCCATACCAAAAGCTCCGCAGGCGTGGGGTTGTAGGCGTTGCACGGGTTGTTCAGTTGCGGGCAGTTGGAGATCAGCACGATCACGTCCATCTCGGCGCGCAGGTCGACGTATTTGCCGGGCGCTGAAATCCCGTCTTCAAACGTCAGCCCGCCATCGGCCGTCACCGGCACATTCATGAAAAAATTGATGTTCGGCCCGATGTCGCCCTTGCCCAGGCGCCCGTCGTGGGCGCAGGCGCGCAGGTAGTTGTCGCGGCAGCTGTGCATGTAGCGTTTTTCCAGGGCGTAACGCACGGTGTTGCTCTCTTGCGCGCAGGCACCGCCGAGGGTGTCGTGACGCCCGCAGGTGTCTTCGACGATGGTCAGCATTGGCTTGCCGAGGTTGGAATAGAGCACGCTGCCGGTGCTCAGGTAGACGCTGTTCTGCCGACGCAACGTGCGTTGCACGTCATAGCGTTCCTTGGGATTGGCAAGGCTGTAGAACAAAGTGTCGACCGCCTGATTGCCTTCCAGGTCGAGGATACGCAGGGTCTGGCCGGCCTTGACCTCCATCAGCCAGGGTTCACCGGCGGCGATGGTGGCGCGGTAGACCGCTGTTTCCGGTTGCTTGTGGGCGGTGGCGATAGCGAGTGACATGGCAGCGATCCTCAGGCGAACAGACGGTCGGTGTTGATGAAGCCGCGCTCGTTTTCCGGGCGCGAGGTGCGGCAGTGTTCGGCGACGCTGGCATCGGCGTTCATCCAGCTCAGCTTCAGCGGTTTCGGTGCGTATTCCGGCGACGGATCCATCGGGTGTTGCAGGGCAGTGAGCACCACCAGAGTGTCCATCGGTGCGTACAGTTCGATGTAATCGCCAGCCTTGGAATTGCCTTCGACGAAGTGGAAACGGCCGGCCTCATCGACGTTCACACGGCTGAATAGATTGAGCGTCATCAGCAGGTCGGACAGGCCCAGTCCCCACTTGCCCAGCTCCACCAACAAGTTGTCGGTGCCGTTGCGGAAGAAACCGTTGCGCAGCTCTTGATAGCGGCCCTGGCCATATTTTTGTGCGACTTCTTCAGCGCAGAGCACGCCGCCGAGGCTGTCGCTCCAGCCACAGGTGTCGGCGGTGATGGCCGCCAGCACGCGGCCCATGTCCGAGTACAGGCAATGGCCGGTGGTGAGCTTGGCGGTGTGTTGGCATTTGAGGCTGTCGGGCAGATTCAGGCGTTCGGTTTTTTCGTTGGCGTTGAGCAACGTCAGGCTGACGTTGGCACCGCCGCGCAGGTCGGTCAGGCGCAGCAATTGGCCGCGTCTCAGGACGAATGAACGATGGCCGCCGCCGGGGAGCATTTCTTCGGCGAACGGCGGGAACAGTTGGGTCGAATCAGTCATGTGCAGATTCCTCTAAGCGATACGAAGCGTGCCTGCCAACTGAGCTGGCAGGGCGTCGACGGCGGCGCGGTTGGCGCGGCGGTCGCTGTTCAAAGGGATGTCGTAGGTGATGCGTGCGCCATAGGCGCCGGGGGCGTGCGGGTCGACGCGGACCTTGTCGAACACCAGCAAACGGGTGCCGAGACTGAAACCTTCGGACAGGTCGTGGGTGACCATGAACACCGTCAGTTGCGTCTCGCGCCACAGCTCCAGCAGCAGGCTGTGCATGTCTTTGCGGATGCCCGGATCGAGGGCGCCGAACGGTTCGTCGAGGAGCAAGACCCGCGGCTTCATGATCAATGCCTGGGCAATCGCCAGCCGTTGCTGCATGCCACCGGAGAGTTGCGCCGGATACTTGTCCAGCGAATGGCCGAGGCCGACTTTGTGCAGCAACACTGAGGCG
>NZ_JBFTMK010000138.1:0-12063 GCF_056396965.1 Pseudomonas sp. 05N434 | reverse complement strand
GCCCTGCTCTACCCCAGCGAACCGCTCTCGCAAGTCGAATTCGTGATGTTCTACGCCAATGAACGGCCGTTCCCGTTTCGCACCCTGGACGACCTGAAAGGCCTGACCATCGGCACCTCGCCGGGCTACCTGTACAGCAAGGACTTCAGCGAATCGACGTTGTTTACCCGGGAACCGGCGCCTACCCATGAAGCCAACTTCGGCAAACTGGTGCGAGGGCGGATCGACCTGTTGATCACCGATCGCCGGGGCGGCCAGCACTTGCTCGATCAACTGGACATCCGCGACAAGATCACCGAGAACCCGACCGTCATCAGCCAGCAGAGCCAGTACCTGGCGGTGCGCCGCAATGCCGGGATGGATTTGCTGGTGCAGCGTTTCGGCGCCGAGCTCAAGCGCTTCAAGCGCGAACCGGCCTACGCCGAACTGAGCGCCCGCTATGGTGCCGGTCCGGCTGCCGAAGCCCGGGCCGCCAGCGCCACCGCAACCGGCGGAAAAACCGTTGAGCAGCAGGAAAGCGGCGCACAGTGATTGCTCTGTTATACTCCGGCCTTCCCGCCAGGCTCACGCCCGGACGCTCGGACTTGTTCAAGGCATCTCGATCCCGCTACAGCGCAGCTTTTCAGCCCGCGCGAGCGCTCCAGACGAGCCTTCGAGGCCCAGCAGGACCGGACGGGATTGCGTCCTCTTAAACGCCATTCGCGCCAGGCAAGACTCCCATTGGGCCAAGCCCTAACTAAAACAGGATTACTCATGTCCTTTGCTTCCCTCGGTCTCTCCGAGGCTTTAGTCCGCGCCATCGAGGCAGCGGGCTATACCGAGCCTACTCCGGTGCAACAGCGGGCCATTCCCGCCGTGTTGCAAGGTCGCGACCTGATGGTTGCGGCTCAGACAGGTACTGGTAAAACCGGTGGCTTCGCCCTTCCGATTCTGGAGCGGTTGTTTCCCAACGGTCACCCGGACAAATCCCAGCGTCACGGCCCGCGCCAACCACGCGTACTGGTCCTGACCCCAACCCGCGAACTCGCGGCTCAGGTGCACGAGAGCTTCAAGGTCTATGCCCGTGACCTGAAGTTCGTCAGCGCCTGCATCTTCGGTGGCGTCGGCATGAACCCGCAGGTTCAAGCCATGTCCCGTGGTGTCGACGTGCTGGTGGCCTGCCCAGGTCGCCTGCTCGACCTCGCCGGCCAAGGCAGTGTCGATTTGTCCCACGTGGAAATCCTCGTGCTGGACGAAGCCGACCGCATGCTCGACATGGGCTTTGTCCATGACGTGAAAAAGGTCCTCGCCCGCCTCCCGGCCAAACGGCAGAACCTGTTGTTCTCGGCGACGTTCTCCAAAGACATCACCGACCTCGCCGGCAAGCTGCTGCACAACCCGGAACGCATCGAAGTCACGCCACCGAACACCACGGTCGAGCGGATCGAACAACGCGTATTCCGTCTGGCCGCCAGCCACAAGCGTTCGTTGCTGGCACACCTGATTACTGCCGGCGCCTGGGAACAGGTGCTGGTATTCACTCGCACCAAGCACGGCGCCAACCGCCTGGCCGAGTACCTGGACAAACACGGCCTCACCGCCGTCGCGATCCACGGCAACAAGAGCCAGAACGCCCGCACCAAGGCCCTGGCCGACTTCAAGGCCGGTGAAGTGCGCATCCTGGTCGCCACCGACATCGCTGCTCGTGGCCTCGACATCGACCAGTTGCCCCATGTGGTCAACTTCGAACTGCCAAACGTCGACGAAGATTACGTGCACCGTATCGGTCGTACCGGCCGTGCCGGTCGTTCGGGCGAGGCGATCTCGCTGGTCGCTCCGGACGAAGAAAAACTGCTGAAAAGCATCGAGCGCATGACCAAGCAGAAAATCGCCGACGGCGACCTGATGGGCTTCGACTCCAGCGCTGTGGAAGCCGAGAAACCGGAAGTCCGCGAGCGTCCGGATGTGCGTAACCCGCGCGCCCCACGTGGCCCACGCGGCGACGGCCCGAACGGCAGCGGTGGTGGTGGCGGTCGTAAAGACAAAGGCAAGGACAAGGGTGGCAAGGAAAAGCCTGCCGCTGGCCGTGGCGAGCGCCCGGCCCGTGAACACAAGCCACGCGAAGGCACTCCGGCCCGCGAGCAACAGCGCCCGGCCCCTCGCGCCGCCGCCGACCGTGCTCCGGACGAGTTCCTGGACGACGATATCGATAACTTCGGTAACCGCGTCGACTACGTGCCTCAAGCCAAACCGGCTCAGGGCCGTGGCCGCCGTCCGGGCGCACCGGCACAAGGCGCTGGCGCTCCGCGCGCCGGTCAGCCACAAGGTCGCCAGAACGGTCCGCGCAACAGCAGCGGCGCAACCACCGGCACCCCACCGGCCAAGCGCAGTGGCCCGCGCAACGGCGCTCCACGTGACGGCCAGGCCCGTCGCGAAGAGTCACGCAACCGCCGTCCGGCCCGTGACGACCAGTCTCGTTCGGAACCGGCCGTGCAGAACCCGCGGAGCCCGGCACCGAAGATCATTCACAAGGAGTCGAAAAGCGATCGCTTCCCGACCCCTGAGCAACTGGATCAACTGCCAGGCCGTCCGCGCGGCGAAAAACCAGCATTGCTGACCCGCAACCGCTGAGTTTTTCAAAACCATGAAAAATGCCCCGGATCGCGAGATTCGGGGCATTTTTTTGGGTACTGCAAACTGCTTTTGCAGGAGCTGGCGAAGCCTGCGATCTTTTGATCTTCAGCGGTGATCCTGAAAAGATCGCAGCCTGCGGCAGCTCCTACATCTCAGCATTACTTCGCTTTGACACCTTCAAACGTCACGTACAGATCGACTGCGTCGGACGCTGGGCCCAGGTCTTTCTGCTTGCCGAAATCGGAACGCTTGATGCTGGTGGTGCCTTCGAAGCCGGCACGGTAGCCGCCCCATGGATCCTTGCCTTCACCCAGGAACGTGGCTTTGACTACGATTGGCTTGGTCACGCCCAGCAGGGTCAGGTTGCCGGTCACGTCGGCAGTGTCTTTGCCCGCGGCGTTTTTACCGGTAGGTTTGACACTGGTGGAGACGAACTTGGCGTCGGCGAATTTGCCCACGTTCAGGAAGTCACCGCTGGCGATGTGCTTGTCGCGTTCGGCGTGGTTGGTGAACACGCTGGCGGTGCGCACATTGAACTCTATCTTGCTGTCTTCAGGCTTGGCAGCGTCGAAGCTGAACTTGCCGTCGATATCCTTGAAGGTACCGATGATGTAGCTGTAGCCCAAGTGGCTGATCTTGAAGTCAACAAAGGCGTGCTGGCCTTCTTTGTCGACCACATAGTCGGCCGCCATCACGTTAGCCGACAGCAGAGCAGAACCGATTGCCAGAGCGGCGAGCGTCTTTTTCAACATGCTTTCTATTCCTTTGGAGTCGAGGTAGAACATCAGGCTTTGCGCCCCAGCATTCGCGTCAGGGTCGCATCACGATCGATAAAGTGGTGCTTCAATGCAGCCAACGCATGGAAACCGGAAAAAATTACCAGCAGCCAGGCCAGGTACAAATGAATCACACCCGCGGTGTCTGCCTGGTCCGGTAGTCCGGAAACCAGTGCAGGAATTTCAAACAGGCCAAACACCGGAATCCCGACACCGTCTGCGGTGGAAATCAGGTAACCGGCGATCATCACAGCGAACAGACTGAGATAAAGGAACGAATGGCCGAACTTGGCGCCAAGGCGGGTCATGCGGCTATAGCTTGGCAAGAGCGGCGGCGGTGGGCTGATGAAGCGCCACACTACCCGCAGCAACATCACGGCAAATAACACCAGACCAATGCTCTTGTGCAGATCCGGCGCGTCTTTACGCCAGGTGCTGTAGTARTCGAGACCGACCATCCACAACCCCAACGCAAACAGGCCGAAGACGGCCAACGCCACACCCCAGTGCATAAAGATGCTGACCCAACCGTAGCGGGAAGAAGAGTTACGTAGCTGCATTGCCCAAATCCTGTAAGAACTGCGCCCAAGACTATCGAGTTATCTATCGATTTAAAGCGGAAAATTTCGCTCTGAAATATCGAGAAATACGATCAAGACCTTGGGGCCGGGAGGTTAAGAGAGTGTTAACCGAAGGAAAAAACCTTCACGCACCCTCCTTATATTCATTTATGAGCCGATACCACTCGTCAGAACTGTCACATTTAACAGTGGCTTTCATTGCTGGTCATTGATGAACTTGAACTTGGACGTCAGTCCAAGCGTCTGAACAGGAGTTCTACCATGAGTCACAATTCGAGTTCATCCCCCGTGATAACACGCAATCAATCCAATTCGATACCCGTAGGGGAAGGACCGCGAGGGATGGCCATCAGCAACGATGGATCACGCGTATTTGTTTGCAATTACATGTCGGACAATGTGTCCGTCATCGACACCCGAATCAAAAAGGTAATCCGTACCATCGCCGTAGAGCAGTATCCCCGAAGCATTGCCCTTGGCCATGAGGGGAAAAGAGCTTACGTGACCAACTACGGTTCAAGTTCGGTTTCGGTTATTGATACCGAAACATACGCGGTGGGTAACATCACGGTGGGTAGACACCCTTGGGGAGTCGTCGCGAGCCGGGACGGGAGGCATGTTTACGTCACCGTACGGCAGGATAAAGAGTGGCTGGCGATAATTGACGCTCGCACTTATGTGGTGAGCAGAGTCCGAGGGTTACCTTCACCGTCCATAAGTGTGGACATCAGCCAGGACGATTCGCGTCTCTATATTTCCAGTACCGATTCCCCTGGTCGCCCTTTTCAGGACGCGCTCACGGTCATCAGCAGCAAGACGTTCGAAGTCATCAACATCATCAAAACCGAAAAATATCCGTCAGCCGTTACTGTCAGTCCCGACGGTAGAAAAGTGTATATCGTGGGTCTGGACGCTCGAAGACTGACCGTGTTGGACACCCGGTCACTGACCACCCGGCATTTCGATTTTGTGGCTTGCGAAGGGGAAATAGTGTTTAGCAAAAAGAACGCTTACGCCGTTGATCACACCGAAAAAGAGGTCGTGGAAGTGAATACCGCCACCCATAAGATTGTTCGCAGGTTTCCCATCCCTGGGGCTATCGACCCGCATCATATGGTTCTTGATCATCATAACTGCGCCTATATCAGCGACTACCAAGGCGACGAAGTCCATATCGTCGATCTACCTTAGTACCAAAGAATCAGCCGGCCTCTACGAGGGTGCAAAGACATAAAAAAAGCGCGGCATCTCTGCCGCGCTTTTTTTGATCCCAAGACTTACTGTGTCTTGGTTTCAGTCGCCACCGGTGCCTTCGCAGCGGTACTCGCCACTGGTTTCTTCACTGGCTCAGCCTTTTTCGCCGTTGCCTTGGCCGGAGCCTTTTTGGCCCCGGTTTTGGCAGCAGGCTTTTTCACTGGCGCTTTGGCCGGTGCTTTCTTCACCGGCTCGGCTTGCGCCGGCACCACTGGCTTCGGTGCCTCAACCGGTGCAGGTGCCGGAGCCGGCGCAGCAACTGGCGCGGGTGCCGGAGCAACGGGGGCCACGGGTTCTGGCGCCTTGGCCGGAGCCTTGTCGGAGCCACCACCAAACATCCGCGAGAAGAAGCCAGGCTTGGTCTCTTCAGCTTTCGCTTCAACCTTCGCAGGTTCTGCCTTGTCGGCCGCTTTATCGGACGAACCACCGAACATGTTGCTGAAGAAATTGCCTTTCTTCGCCACTACCGCGCCTGCCGCCGCAGCGGTCGCTGCCGGCACAACTTTCGCCGGTTCAAACGATTTGCCCGCTGCCAGGTCTTCCAGCTGACTGGCTGCACGCTGACCGGTGCGCAAGGCGCCTTCCAGGGTGCCTGGGTACAAGGTGTCAGTGTGTTCGCCGGCAAAGGCTACACGTTGCAGCGGACGCTCCCACAGGCGCCAGTATTTGCTGATCTGCCCCGGACCGAAGGCCAGGTAAGCGCCGCCCATTGATGGGTCGGTGCTGTAGCGGCGGATTTCATAACCGGTGAACGAACCGCGTGCCTGTGGATAAAAGGCGTGCAGACGAATCAGCACCTGATCGGCCATTTGCTTGTCGCCAAAGGCCTGCATCACCCGCGCGTTGTCGCCGGAAATGTTGATCACCACGTTGGCGCCGCCCTTCAAGGCCGGCTCGATCCACAACATGCCCAGACCGGCGTTGCTGTAGATCTCGCCAGACATGCGCGCCTTGCTTTCCCACACTGGCGTCTTGAACTTCAGCATGATCTGGTCACGCCAGCCGTAGTTGGTGCCCTTGATGGCGCCCATGTGCTGGGCGTCCAGCGCCGGAGTCATCTGGATCTTGCTCAGTGCGCGCAACGGCACGGCCAGCACGACGTAGTCCGCCTGATAGCCAACGCTGCCGACCTTGACACTCACGCCATCCTTGTCCTGGGTAATGGACGAAACCGGGGAACTGGTCTTGATGGTTTTCAGTTGCTTGACGAAGGCCTGGGCCAACACCGGACTGCCGCCGGGCAGGCGCGAGGCGCGCAGATCACGGTCAGCAATGCCACGGTAGACGCGGCTTTGTTGGGCAAAATACAGCAGCGACAGGCGCGAAGGTTCGTCGTAACGGGTACGAATCTCCTGATTCACCAACTGACGCGCAGTGGCTGGCAGATTCAGGCGATCGAGCCAGTTGGCCACGTTGATCTGGTCCAGGGCGAACAGCGTGCTGTTGGCGGCCGGGTTTTGCGGGTCTTCGATCGAGCGCGCCAGGTCATCCAGGGTTTTTTCGTAGCGTTTCAGCGCGTCGCTGGTGGCCGGCTGTTTGGTCGCCAGATCGGCGGCGCTGAAGTATTCACCGTCGATCAGGTAACCCGGGGTCCGCACGAACTCGGGGGCTGGCGTGGTGCTCAGCTTGAACGTCGAGATGTACTTGTTCAAAACCGGTTGGGTCTTGTCGTTGCCGATCCACTCGCTGGTGGCCATGCCGGAACGACCGCCCAGGGTCGGTTTGGCTTCCAGCAGGGTGACCTGCCAGCCTTTGCTCTGCAGTTCGTACGCCGCGGTGAGGCCCGAAAGCCCGCCGCCGACCACGATCGCTGTTTTATCCTTGGCCAGCGCCGAAACGCTGAACAGTCCTAACATCACCAGCGCACAGGCGCGCAGCCAACCAGCAGACATTCAGAGAACTCCGGAAATACACGAGAAAATAGCGGTTTTACGAGTCAGACGACTCAAAGAGCCGCGAAGAATACGTCAGCCATCAAAACGCCGCCAGCGACGTCTATCGTCCTATACAAAGTAGCTCAATCGACACAATGGGTTGTCCCCGTGACGCGCATTGCATAGGCTTGCGCGATTGTTTACCCGCCTACGTCACGGGTAGCCTCGAGGAGACAGAAAATGGGCCTGAATAAACAGTGGATGGAACGCGATCTCGCCGTGTTATGGCATCCCTGCACCCAGATGAAAGACCACGAACAGCTGCCGCTGATCCCGATCAAGCGCGGTGAAGGCGTGTGGCTGGAAGACTTCGAAGGCAAACGCTACCTCGACGCCGTCAGCTCCTGGTGGGTCAATGTGTTCGGCCACGCCAACCCGCGGATCAACCAGCGCATCAAGGATCAGGTCGATCAGCTGGAACACGTGATCCTCGCCGGTTTCAGCCATCAGCCGGTGATCGAGCTGTCCGAGCGTCTGGTGAAGATGACGCCCGAAGGCCTGACCCGGTGTTTCTACGCCGATAACGGTTCATCGTGCATCGAAGTCGCGCTGAAAATGAGCTTTCACTACTGGCTCAACCGCGGCCAGCCGAACAAGAAACGCTTCGTCACCCTCACCAACGGCTACCACGGCGAGACAATGGCGGCGATGGCAGTGGGCGACGTGCCGCTGTTTACCGAAACCTACAAAGCCCTGCTGATGGACACCATCAAGGTGCCGAGCCCCGATTGCTACCTGCGCCCCGAGGGCATGAGCTGGGAAGAACACTCACGCAACATGTTCGCCGCCATGGAGCAGACCCTGGCCGACAACCACGATACCGTGGCCGCCGTGATTCTGGAGCCGCTGATTCAGGGCGCCGGCGGCATGCGCATGTATCACCCGGTGTACCTCAAGCTGCTGCGCGACGCCTGTGATCGTTATGGCGTGCACCTGATCCACGATGAAATCGCCGTCGGCTTCGGTCGTACCGGCACAATGTTCGCCTGCGAACAGGCTGGTATCCGCCCGGACTTCCTCTGCCTGTCCAAGGCCCTGACTGGCGGTTACCTGCCGTTGGCGGCCTGCCTGACCACCGATGAGGTCTACAGCGCGTTCTACGACGACTACCCGACCCTGCGCGCCTTCCTGCATTCCCACAGCTATACCGGCAATCCACTGGCCTGCGCGGCGGCATTGGCGACGCTGGATATCTTCGAAGAAGACAACGTCATCGAGAACAACAAGGCCCTGGCCCAGCGCATGGCCTCCTCCACCGCGCACCTGGCCGATCACCCGAACGTCTCTGAAGTGCGCCAGACCGGCATGGTGCTGGCGATCGAGATGGTCAAGGACAAGGCCAGCAAGACCGCTTACCCGTGGCAGGAACGTCGCGGTTTGACCGTGTTCCAGCATGCACTGCAACGAGGTGC
Organism: Pseudomonas sp. 05N434; assembly: GCF_056396965.1. Lineage (NCBI taxonomy): Bacteria > Pseudomonadati > Pseudomonadota > Gammaproteobacteria > Pseudomonadales > Pseudomonadaceae > Pseudomonas > Pseudomonas sp. 05N434. The sequence goes on along the minus strand of NZ_JBFTMK010000138.1, from coordinate 3,493 downwards.
TTTACTGAGGCCGTTGGGCAGCGTGGTGTATTTCCTGCCGCCTTACGTGATTACCCCGGAGCAGATCGATTTTCTGGCCGAAGTGGCCAGCGAAGGCATCGACATCGCCACCCGTGACAGCGTCAGCGTGGCGGTACCGAAGGACTTTCATCCGGGCTATCGCGATCCGGGCTAGCTGCCACTGAGTAGTAACCCTGTGGCGAGGGAGCTTGCTCCCGCTGGGCTGCGTAGCAGCCCCAAAAACCTGACACTGAGGAGTGTCAGGTAAACCTTGCGACCGCTTCGCGCTCGAACGGGAGCAAGCTCCCTCGCCACAAAAGCAACTCGATCCGAACTTACCGTAGAGACCCAAGATGAGACTGTCCCGCTTCTTTATCGACGCCCCTTTGAGCACCGGCGAACACGAGTTGCCCGAAGCCCAGGCGCATTACATCGGCCGTGTGCTGCGCATGGCCGAGGGTGATGCGGTGCAACTGTTCGACGGCTCGGGCCATGAGTTTCGCGGCACGCTGGTGGAAGTCGGCAAGAAGCGCGTGGTGGTGCAAATCGATGAAAGCTTTACCGGTCAGGTCGAGTCGTCGCTGGCGGTCCATCTCGGCCAGGGTTTGTCCCGTGGCGAGCGGATGGACTGGGCGATTCAAAAAGCCACCGAACTGGGCGTCACCGAAATCACGCCGATTTTCACCGACCGCTGCGAAGTCCGCCTCAAGGACGAACGCGCCGACAAACGCCTGATGCACTGGCGTCAGGTGGCGATCAGCGCCTGCGAGCAGTGTGGGCGTTCAAGGGTGCCGGTGATTCATCCGCCATTGCTGTTGGCTGACTGGTTGAAGCAGACCGCGTCGTTTGTAGCCAAGTGACTTGTGGCGAGGGGGCAAGCCCCCTCGCCACAAAAGCAGTCACAAGACGTAGAACCAAATCGCCACAAAGTGCAGCAAACTCCCGGCTATCACGAACAGATGCCAGATCCCATGGGCGTGGCGCAGACGATGGTCGAGGGCAAAAAAGATAATCCCCACGGTGTACAACACCCCGCCCGACGCCAGCAAGGTAAAGCCGACAGGGCCCAGTGCCGCCAGTAACGGCTTGACCGCCACCAGCACGATCCAGCCCATCACCGCGTAAATCACGACCGACAGAATCCGTGCTTCCGAGCGCGGTTTGATCTCTTGCAGGATACCGATCAGCGCCAGCCCCCAGACAATCCCGAACAAGGTCCAGCCCCATGGCCCGCGCAGGGTCACCAGGCAGAACGGCGTGTAACTGCCGGCGATCAGCAAGTAGATCGAAAAGTGATCGACCTTCYGCATGATCGCTTTCTTGCGCCCACGCACGCTGTGGTACACGGTCGAGGCGCTGTAGAGCACCAGCAAGGTAAACGCGTAAATCGCCACACTGACGATCTTCCACGGACTGCCATCCATACTGGCGATCACCAGCAGCCACACGCCCCCGACCAATGCCGCCACCGCCCCAACCAAATGCGTCCAGGCGTTCAATCTTTCCCCGTGATACATGTGTTGCTCACCTCTACGTTCATTACCGCCGCGCGCAAGGCTCAGGCCTCAAGGTTAAAAGCGCAATGTTTCAGAACACAATGCCCCCCTACGAAAGCCATCGAGCCAAACGTTAGCCAATTGGGCACAATCGAGACATTCGAATAAGAGTCTGGCCCATGTTGATCGATGAAGAGTTGACCCTGAAAAAACTCGAAGTGTTCCTGGCCTTCATGCGCACCGGCAACCTGGCCCGCGCCGCCGTCGAGTTGCAGACCAGCAACGTCAGCGTGCACCGCGCCATCCACTCCCTGGAAAGCGCCTTGCGTTGCCCGCTATTCAAGCACGAAGGGCGCAACCTGACCCCGTTGGAAAGCGCTTATGTGCTGGAAGAGCGGGCGCAGAAGCTGATTCAGGACGTGCTCGAAACCGTGCGTCTGACCCGCGAAGCCGCCGGGTTCTCCGCCGAACGCTTCAAGCTCGGCTCGCTGTATTCGCTGACGGTGAAGACTGTGCCGCAGCTGATCATGGGCCTGAAAATCCGCCGTAGCGAACTCAATATCGACCTGATCCTGGGCTCGAACATCGACCTGCTGTACAAGCTCAAGAACATGGAAGTCGACGCGATCCTGGTGTCACTGGACGACAGCGTCAACGACCCAGACTGCGAACAGATCCCGCTGTTTTCCGATGACATCTTCCTCGCCACCCCGGCGGACTCGCCCTTTGCCCAGCGGAGCGAAGTCGACCTGGCCGAGGTGCGCGACGAAACGTTCATCACCTTGACCCAAGGCTTTGCCACGCACCAGGACGGTATTCGGGTGTTCAAGCAGGCGGGGTTCGAGCCGAAGGTGGCGATGCAGGTCAACGACATCTTCACCCTGCTGAGCATGGTCAGCTCGGGGGTGGGTTATGCGTTGCTGCCGGGGCGGATTGCGGCGGTGTATGAGAACCGGGTGAAGCTGATTCCATTGCAGGAAAAGTACCGGTTGCAGCAGCACATTGGCGTGGTATTTCTCAAGGCCAAGGAGCGTGATCCGAATTTGCTGGCGCTGTTGGCGGAGTGCCGGATGTATGCCAATCGCCAGGCTTGAATGTGGCGAGGGAGCTTGCTCCCGCTCGGGTGCGGAGCGCCCGCAAAACCAGGCCACCGGATTTACCTGATACACCTCGGTGGTAGAAGTTGGGGCTACTGCGCAGCCCAGCGGGAGCAAGCTCCCTCGCCACAAGAAGCAGTCATTCGTTAACCAACGATCCCGCGAACAACGAAGTACAGCAACGAAGGCCCAAGCAAGCATCCAAGCCCGGTATGGAACGTCGCCGTCAGCGCGCCATACGGCACCAGCCGCCGATCCGTCGCCGCCAACCCGGCGGTCACACCRCTGACAGTCCCGGCCAAGCCGCCAAATACCATCGCCGAGCGCGGGTTATCCAGGCCCATCCAGCGCGCCGCCACCGGCGTGCCGACCATCACCAGAATCGCCTTGATCAACCCGGTGGCAATCGACAGCGCCATCACATCGGATGAGGCCCCAATCGCAGCACCCGTCACCGGCCCGACGATGTACGTCACCGCACCCGCGCCAATGGTGGTCATGCTGATCGCATCGCGATAACCGAACACCCAGGCAATGCTCGCCCCGACAATGAACGGCAGAATCGTGCCCAGCAGCAGCGCGATGACGCCAATCATCCCGGCCTTTTTCGCTTCGGTGGCCTGCACCTCGAACGCCGTGGCAACGATGGCGAAGTCACGCAGCATGGCGCCGCCCATCAAACCGATGCCAGAAAACAGTGACAAATCCGCCAGGCCTTTTTGCCCGCCGGTCATGGTGCCGCCAACCCAGGCCAGCACCAGGCCGATGACGATGGCAATCGCCGAGCCATGAATCCGCCCGAAAGTCAGGCGCTTGGACAGAATCACCGACACCCACATGATTACGCCAACAAACGCGAATGCCGTGACCAGACTGTTATTTACCAGGCCTTTCTCAATG
>NZ_JBFTMK010000137.1:0-11132 GCF_056396965.1 Pseudomonas sp. 05N434 | reverse complement strand
CTGCGTGCAGTGCTTACACGTAGAACGATTTCAGCGGCGGGAAGCCATTGAACTCGACGGCGCTGTAGCTGGTGGTGTACGCACCGGTCGACAGCCAGTACAAACGATCACCAATGGCCAGGTTCAGCGGTAAACCGTACTTGTAGTTTTCGTACATGATGTCGGCGCTGTCGCAGGTCGGGCCGGCGATGACCACTTCTTCCATCTCGCCTTTCTTCTCGGTCCAGATCGGGAACTTGATGGCTTCGTCCATGGTTTCGATCAGGCCGGAGAACTTGCCCACATCCGTGTACACCCAACGCTCTACAGCGGTACGGGATTTACGCGCCACCAGCACCACTTCGCTGACCAGAATGCCGGCGTTGGCGATCAGCGAACGGCCCGGCTCCAGGATGATTTCCGGCAGGTCGTCGCCGAAGTCTTCCTTCAGGAAGCGGATGATTTCTTCAGCGTAGGTTTCCAGGCTGTTGGTGCGGGTGATGTAGTTGGCCGGGAAGCCGCCACCCATGTTGATCAGCTTCAGGTGGATGCCGTCTTCTTCTTTCAGGCGTTCGAAGATCACTTTGACCTTGGCGATTGCCGCGTCCCAGACGCTGATGTCGCGCTGCTGCGAACCGACGTGGAACGAGATGCCGTATGGCACCAGGCCCAGGTCACGAGCCAGGATCAGCAGGTCCATGGCCATGTCGGTCTGGCAGCCGAATTTGCGCGACAAAGGCCAGTCGGCAGTGGTCGAGCCTTCAGTCAGGATACGCACGTAGACTTTCGAGCCCGGAGCGGCCTTGGCGATGTTGCGCAGGTCGGCTTCGGAGTCGGTCGCGTACAGGCGCACGCCCTTGTCGTAGAAGTAGCGAATGTCTTTGGATTTCTTGATGGTGTTGCCGTAGCTGATCTGGTCGGCGCTGACGCCACGGCTCAGCACTTTGTCCAGCTCATAGATCGAGGCGATGTCGAAGCTCGAGCCTTTCTCTTTGAGCAGGTCGATGATTTCCACGGCCGGGTTGGCCTTGACCGCGTAGTAGACCTTGGCGAATTCGAAACCGGCACGCAGGTCGTCATAGGCCTGGGCGATCATCGCGGTGTCGATCACCACGAACGGGGTTTCTTGTTTGTCGGCGAAGGCCTTCATTTTCTGGAAGGTTTCGCGCGCGAAATAGTCTTCGACGTTGATCGACATGCTGGGAACTCCTACTGGCAAACTGAAATTATCAATGGGTGCAAATGAACGCCCTCCGTATCCCCACTTTGGTTCGCCTACTTCCCAAGGCATGTCGCCGAAAGCAAAAAGGCCATGGGAGGCGGTGCTTCCCTTGGCCTTGCTGTCTCGTCGTCAGTACTTGAGCCGGATGGATCGTTTCCAGCATGGACGTTCGGCGCGAACTTTAGGGCGTGAGGGGCTTGAGATCAACAAAAGACTTCACGACTGCTTCGCGGCCGGACGGGAGCAAGCTCCCTCGCCACAAAAGCACTAGAACCTCATACAAGTCAGGCCAACGCAGTTTCCGCTGGCGAAACAATGCTGGTCTTGCCCCCACGGGACTTGCCGGAGCTCAAATATTCCGCAATCGATTCCTGAGTCACTTCCCCCAGAAACACCCGCTCGGCATCCATCACCGGCAGCCACGAGCGGTTGAACTCGTACATGCGCGACAGCAGGATGCGCAAATGCTCGTCGTACGCCGCGGTGGCGTTGAACTCGCGCAGGTATTGCGCGCAGGTGCCTGTCTGGCGATGCAGGTCGCGACGGCGCACGTAGCCCAAGGCCTTGTTCTCGGCACAGGTCACCACTACGTAGCGCCGGTCCAGTTCGTCCATCAATTCCAGGGCTTCGGCCACCGGGGTTTCCGGGCTCACCGACGGCGCGTTGTCCGCCGCATCTTCAGCCTTCACCAGCAGCAAGCGTTTGAGCGTGCTGTCCTGGCCGACGAAGTTGCTGACAAAATCGTCCGCCGGATGCGCGAGCAAGGTGTCCGGGTGGTCGATCTGCAACAGCTTGCCGGCGCGGAAAATCGCGATTTTGTCACCGAGCTTGATGGCTTCGTCGATGTCATGGCTGACCATGATCACGGTCTTGTTCAGCGCCCGTTGCATTTCGAAGAACTCGTTCTGGATCATTTCGCGGTTGATCGGGTCGACCGCGCCGAACGGTTCGTCCATCAACAACAGCGGCGCATCCGCCGCCAGCGCTCGAATCACACCGATCCGCTGTTGTTGGCCGCCGGACAATTCACGGGGGTAGCGAGTCAGGTATTGCTTGGGTTCAAGCTTGATCATGCTCATCAACTCGCGGGCGCGGTCGTGGCATTTCTGTTTGTCCCAGCCGAGCAGGCGCGGAACGATGGTGATGTTTTCCTCAATGGTCATGTTCGGGAACAGACCGATCTGCTGGATCACATAACCGATGTTGCGGCGCAGGGTCACTTCGTCGAGGTCGGTGGTGTCTTCGCCGTTGATCAGGATCTTGCCCGAAGTCGGTTTGATCAACCGGTTGATCATTTTCAGCGTGGTGCTCTTGCCGCAGCCCGATGGCCCGAGGAACACGCAGATCTCGCCTTCATTGACGGTCAGACTCACCGAGTCCACGGCTTTCACATCTTTGCCGTTGCTTTGGAAGGTCTTGCTGAGGTTTTGAAGTTCGATCATTTGAGCAGTCCTTTTGGAGTCAGCGTGCGTTGCAGCCATTGCAGAAGCAGGTCGGCGAAGATGGCCAGGAGACTGACCAGCACCGCGCCGACGATCAGCATCGACATGTCGCTGCGGCTGATGGAAGCGAGGATGAGTACACCGAGGCCACCGGCGCCGATGGTGGCGGCGATGGTCATCACGCCGATGTTCATCACTACGGCGGTGCGGACACCGGCGAGGATCACCGGCACGGCAATCGGCAGTTCGACCATGCGCAGGCGCTGACCGAAGGTCATGCCGATACCCCGGGCGGCTTCGCGAATGCCGGGTTCCACGCCGGTCAGCGCCAGGTAGGTGTTACGCATGATCGGCAGCAGCGAATAGAGAAACACGGCGGTGATTGCCGGCATCGGGCCCAGGCCCTGGCCGAACCTGGAATAGAACGGCAACAGCAGRCCGAATAGCGCAATCGACGGCACGGTCAGCAAAACCGTGGCGCTGGCTTGCAACGGGCCGGCCAATGTCGGGAAGCGGGTCATCAGGATGCCCAGCGGCACGCCGACCAGAATCGCCAGCGTTACCGCGATGCCAACCAGGGTGATGTGCTGCCAGGTCAGGTGCAGCACTAGCGGCCAATCGAGATGGGAAAAGGCGTTGAGAAATTCCATGTCTTTTTCTCCTCTGCCTTATTGAACAGACAGCAGTGGATGCTGGCGCAGGAAATCGGCGGCAACGGATGAAGGGCTTTCGTGATCGACATCGACCCGTGCGTTGAGCTGGCGCATGGTGGCGTCGTCGAACAGTTCGGCCAGTGGCTTGAGCTCTTCGGCGAGTTTCGGGTGGGCTTCGAGGTAGGCCTGGCGCACCACCGGCGCGGCGGTGTAATCGGGGAAGTAATGCTTGTCGTCTTCGAGCAGCTTGAGTTTGAAGGCGTTCAAGCGACCGTCGGTGGTGTAGACCAGGCCGGCGAACACCTGGCCGTTGCGCAGGGCGGTGTAGACCAGCCCGGCATCCATCTGGCGAATGTTATTGCGGGTCAGGTTCATGCCATAGAGATCAACCATGCCGCCCAGACCGTCGGAACGGTTGGCGAATTCGGTGTCCAAAGCGACGAGGTGATTAGTCTTCGCCTCGGCTTGCAACACCTCGTTCAACTGGCTGATGGTGTTGATCTGCGGGTAAGCCTTCGCGGTTTTTTCCGGCAGGGCCAGGGCGTAGGTGTTGCTGAATTTCGACGGAGTCAGCCAGATCAGGCCTTTTTTCTCGTCGAGTTCTTTCACCCGGGCGTAGGACTGCGCGCTGTCGAGTTTTTCAGTGACATGGTTGTAAGCCACCAGCGAGACGCCGGTGTATTCCCAGAGCATGTCCAGTTGGCCGCTTTCGTGAGCACTGCGGGCCAGATTGCTGCCCAGGCCGCCGGTTACCTGGGTGTCGTAACCCTTGGTGCGCAGGTATTGGGAGGTGATTTCCGCCAGCAGGGTTTGTTCGGTGAACACCCGGGCGCCAATGCGGATCACGGGTTTTTCAGCGGCTTGGGCGATTCCTGCGAACAGCAGAACGCAGCCTAGTAAAAAGCTTGATGTCTTCATGAGAATTCCTTTGCCGAGGCTTAAGACGGGCGCAGGCCGCGTTCGAGCCAGAGGCGGCTGGCGAGTGTCACCAGTCCGTCGAGCAGCAAGGCCAGCAGGGCGGTGCAGGCCGCGCCGAGCAGCAGTTGCGGCTGATTGTTCAGGGCGATGCCGGGGAAAATCAGGCTGCCCAGGCTGTTGGCGCCAATCAGGAACGCCAGCGGCGCGGTCCCGACGTTGATCGCCAATGCCACGCGCACTCCACCGATGATGATTGGCACGGCGTTCGGCAGTTCGACCCGGCACAGCACCTGAGTCGGGGTCATGCCGATGCCGACGGCGGCTTCCTTGAGCGAACCCTGAACGTTTTTCAGCCCTTCATAGGTGTTGCGCACGATCGGCAACAGCGAAGCCAGGAACAGAGCGAAGATTGCCGGACCGCTGCCGATGCCGAGGATGCCCAGGGCGATGGCCAGTACGGCGAGCGGCGGCACGGTGTTGCCGATGTTKAAGATCTGCATGAAGCGTTCGGCGCGTCCCACCAGGGGCGGGCGGCTTAAAACGATGCCGGCGGGGATGCCCACAACGAGGGCAGCCAGCATGGAAGCGAGGACAAGAATCAGATGAGCTTGCAGGTAAAACAACAAATCGTCGCGGTACTGTTCGATCGTGTTGATGCCAATCCAGTGGACCAGCAGGGCCAGAAGAGCGACGACAACCGCACCTCCTGTCAGCCCTTTGCCATAGCGAATAGCCACAGGCAGACTCCTTTTTTCAGTCGGCGAACGCAGTCCCGTGTGGCATGCCATTCCTGGCTGCCGGGAAAATAACGTTCGCGAGAAGCAGCTCTTCATGCTGATGAAACCGCATGAGATAGAGCCATAAGCGCAGCCTCGTCAGGCTAACTTGCTGATTTTTCAGCCCCTGACGATGGGTCGTAACAGGGGAGTGGACGTCTCCAGCTTTTAAAAGGTTCCATAATCAGCAGCATTTAGCCACCAAGAAGGAGCTGCCCGCGCTGATTACGGCCATCGGCAGCTCCTGTGCGTGGTGGTCCGTAGATCACTTTTTAAGCTATACTCGCCGCCCTTTTTTGAATCACCGCCAGGCGATTTCCCATGACCAAACAGGCCGCCGAAGTCGCGAAACGCCGCACTTTCGCCATTATTTCCCACCCCGATGCCGGTAAGACCACCATCACCGAGAAGCTCTTGCTGATGGGCAAGGCGATTGCGGTTGCCGGCACGGTGAAATCTCGCAAGTCCGACCGCCATGCCACCTCCGACTGGATGGAAATGGAAAAACAACGGGGTATTTCCATTACCACGTCGGTCATGCAGTTCCCGTATCGCGACCACATGATCAACCTGCTCGACACCCCGGGCCACGAAGACTTCTCCGAAGATACTTACCGCACCCTGACTGCGGTGGACTCGGCATTGATGGTCCTCGACGGCGGTAAGGGTGTAGAACCACGGACCATCGCCCTGATGGACGTCTGCCGTCTGCGTGACACGCCGATCGTCAGCTTCATCAACAAACTCGACCGTGACATCCGCGACCCGATCGAACTGCTCGACGAAATCGAAGCGGTCCTGAAGATCAAGGCCGCGCCGATCACCTGGCCGATCGGTTGCTACCGCGACTTCAAGGGTGTTTATCACCTCGCCGACGACTACATCATCGTCTACACCGCCGGCCACGGTCATGAGCGCACCGAAACCAAAATCATCGAGAAGCTCGATTCCGATGAAGCGCGCGCGCACTTGGGTGACGAGTACGAGCGTTTCATCGAGCAGCTGGAACTGGTGCAGGGCGCCTGCCACGAATTCAATCAACAGGAATTCCTCGACGGCCAACTGACCCCGGTGTTCTTTGGTACCGCGCTGGGCAACTTCGGTGTCGATCACGTGCTCGACGCTGTGGTCGACTGGGCACCGCAACCATTGGCCCGTGTCGCCAACGAGCGCACCGTCGAGCCGGTGGAAGAGAAGTTCAGTGGTTTCGTGTTCAAGATCCAGGCGAACATGGACCCCAAACACCGCGACCGCATCGCCTTCATGCGCATTTGCTCCGGCAAATACGAAAAGGGCATGAAGATGCGCCATGTGCGCACCGGCAAGGACGTGCGGATCGGCGACGCGCTGACCTTCTTCTCCTCCGAGCGTGAGCAACTGGAAGAAGCGTTCGCCGGCGACATCATCGGCCTACACAACCACGGTACCATCCAGATCGGCGATACCTTCACCGAAGGCGAAACCCTGGGTTTCACCGGCATCCCGCACTTCGCCCCGGAACTGTTCCGTCGCGTACGCCTGCGCGATCCACTGAAATCCAAGCAACTGCGTCAAGGCTTGCAGCAACTGGCCGAAGAAGGCGCCACCCAGGTGTTCTTCCCCGAGCGCAGCAACGACATCATTCTCGGCGCCGTCGGTGTGCTGCAGTTCGATGTGGTCGCCAGCCGTTTGAAAGAGGAATACAAGGTCGAGTGCTCCTACGAGCCGATCACCGTGTATTCCGCGCGCTGGATCGAGTCCGGCGACAAGAAGAAGCTTGAGGAATTCACCAACAAGGCCGTGGAAAACCTCGCCCTCGACGGCGGCGGTCACCTGACTTACCTGGCCCCGACCCGGGTCAACCTGGCACTGATGGAAGAGCGCTGGCCGGACGTGAAATTCCGTGCGACGCGTGAGCATCACTAAGCGCTGAGTTGCAAACCCCAAAGCCCCGATGCGCGAGTCTCGGGGCTTTTTATTGTCTGGGCTGTGTACCGCACTGAAGCGACTCGGTTGTCCGGGTGCGACAGGGTTCTTCCTTCCGTGCTCGGCGAGCCCGCATCACTTAGTTGATCTGGTTATAGGCATTATTCGAAACCAATCTCCCTTCTCACGGCATTTCCCGACCTTCGTTAGCGTCCTATCTGGAGAATCGCGCTAAATTTCTCTCTGCGCCATTCCGGCACCCATGCTTCACCCAAGAAAGGATGGAATCGGCTATGAGCATTATTCAACGCATAGTGTTGCTGCTGAAGGTTTTGGTGATGCTATCCCTCGGCACGTCAGCGGCGTGGGCGGAGTGCACGAACCATGATGAACAGGCCTGGAGCGGGCAAGGCGTGCACAGCGAGCTGATGCTCGCCGCATCGGAATCGGGTAGCTCGAACGATGATGACTCGACCGACGACCCGGACAGCAACGAAGACGACACTTGAGCCTGAATGACAGGCAAAAGAAAACCCCTTCTGCCTGACTGATGCGCAGTCGGGGCAGAAGGGGTTTGGTTAACTCAGCAAAAGCGCGCCCCGGCACCGGGGCGCGTTTTTTTCAGGCCGCGCCGTCGAGGAATTGCTCGGCGTAGTGGCAAGCCACCTGGCGAGTGTTGAGCAGACGCAGGGCCGGCTCTTCGATGGCACAGCGCTCGGTCGCGTACGGGCAGCGCTTGTGGAAGGCGCAGCCGGACGGCGGGTTCAGCGGGTTTGGCAGTTCGCCGACGATCTTGATTTTCGGCTTGTCCGGATCCGGGTGAATGGTCGGCGTCGCCGACAACAACGCCTGGGTGTACGGGTGCAGGGGACGGGTGTAGATGTCCTCTTTCGGGCCCATTTCCACCGGACGGCCGAGGTACATCACCATCACGTGATCGGCAACGTGGCGTACCACCGCCAGGTTGTGGGAGATGAACACGTAGGCGGTGTTGAACTCTTGCTGCAAATCCATGAACAGGTTGAGTACCTGCGCCTGAATCGACACGTCCAGCGCCGAGGTCGGTTCGTCCGCCACCAGCACTTTCGGCTGCAACATCATCGCGCGGGCCAGGGCGATCCGCTGGCGCTGACCGCCGGAGAACATGTGCGGATAGCGCTGGTAGTGCTCGGGACGCAAGCCCACCTGCTTCATCATCGCCTGGACTTTCTCGCGACGTTCGGCGGCACTGAGGTTGGTGTTGATCAATAGCGGTTCAGCCAGTTGATCACCGATTTTCTGCCGTGGATTCAACGACGCGTACGGGCTCTGGAACACCATCTGTACATCTTTGCGCAGTTGCTTGCGCTGAGCCTTGTCGGCGCCGGCGACTTCCTGCCCGGCGATTTTCAATGAGCCGGAGGATGGCTCTTCGATCAACGTCAGGGCACGGGCCAGGGTGGATTTGCCGCAACCGGACTCACCCACGACAGCGAGGGTCTTGCCGGCTTCCAGTTCGAACGACACACCGTTGAGGGCGCGTACGGTCGCATGACCCTTGAACAGGCCGCGAGACACTTCGTAGTGACGGGTCAGGTTGCGGGCGGTAAGTACGACGGCCATTACGCCACCTCCTGGTTCAACGGGTAGAAGCAGCGGGCGAGGCTGTTGCTTTTCTGGTCAAKGGCTGGACGCTGGGTGCGGCAATTGTCTTGCACGTACGGGCAGCGCGGCGACAGCAGGCAACCTTGCGGACGGTCGTAACGACCGGGAACGATGCCCGGTAGCGTCGACAGGCGCGCAGCACCCAGGCTGTGTTCTGGAATGGCCTTGAGCAGCGCTTCGCTGTACGGGTGCGCCGGAATGTCGAACAGTTGTGGCACCTGACCGACTTCAACCGCTTGGCCGGCGTACATCACGCACACGCGCTGGGCGGTTTCGGCCACGACCGCGAGGTCGTGAGTAATCAGCACCAGGCCCATGTTCTGCTCTTTCTGCAGGGCCAGCAGCAGGTCCATGATCTGCGCCTGAATCGTTACGTCGAGTGCGGTGGTCGGTTCGTCGGCRATCAGCAGTTTTGGTTCGCCGGCAATCGCCATGGCGATTGCAACACGCTGGCTCATGCCGCCGGAGAGTTGATGCGGGTAGGCATCCATACGGCTGGCGGCGCCGGGGATTTCCACTTTTTCCAGCAGTTCGATGGCGCGCTTGCGAGCGTCCTTCCTGGACATTTTCAGGTGCAGGCGCAGCACTTCTTCGATCTGGAAGCCCACGGTGTAGCTCGGGTTCAGCGCGGTCATCGGGTCCTGGAAGACCATGGCCAGGTCTTTGCCGACGATCTGTCGACGCTGACGGTTGCTGAGCGCGAGCATGTTCTTGCCGTCGAAATTCAGGGCGTCGGCGGTGACGATCCCCGGACGCTCGATCAGGCCCATCAGCGCCATCATGGTCACGGACTTGCCGGAACCCGACTCGCCAACGATGGCCAGCACTTCGCCCTTTTCCACGGATATGTCGAGACCATCGACCACCGGAACGGCGTTGGCGTCGCCGAAGCGAACGTTGAGATTCTTGATTTCTAACAGTGACATTTGAATCTCCTCAGGCGGCGTTCTTGAGTTTCGGGTCCAGCGCATCGCGCAGGCCGTCGCCCATCAAGTTGATTGCCAGCACGCTGAGCAAAATGGTCAAACCAGGCAAGCTCACCACCCACCAGGCGCGTTCGATGTAGTCGCGAGCCGAAGCCAGCATGGTGCCCCACTCAGGGGTTGGCGGTTGTACGCCAAGGCCGAGGAAGCCCAGTGCCGCGGCATCGAGAATCGCCGAGGAGAAACTCAAGGTGGCCTGAACGATCAGCGGCGCCATGCAGTTGGGCAGCACGGTGACGAACATCAGGCGAGGCAGACCGGCACCGGCCAGGCGCGCGGCGGTCACGTAGTCGCGGTTCAATTCGCCCATCACCGCGGCGCGGGTCAGACGAACATAGGACGGCAACGAAACCACGGCGATGGCAATAATGGTGTTGATCAGGCCAGGGCCGAGGATGGCGACAATTGCCACCGCCAGCAGCAGGGACGGCAGGGCCAGCATGATGTCCATCAGACGCATGATGGTCGGGCCGAGCACGCGCGGGAAGAACCCGGCGAACAGTCCCATCAGGATGCCTGGAATCAGCGACATCACCACCGATGACAAGCCGATCAGCAGGGACAGGCGCGAGCCGTGAATCAAACGCGACAGCAGGTCACGACCGAGTTCATCGGTACCCAGCAGGAACTGGATATGCCCGCTTTCCAGCCAGGAGGGCGGGGTCAGCAGGAAGTCGCGGTACTGTTCGCTCGGGTTATGCGGTGCGACCCATGGGGCGAAGATCGCGCAGAAAATCACCAGCAGCATGAACATCAGGCCGGCGACAGCGCCTTTGTTCCTGGAGAACGCATGCCAGAATTCTTTGTAGGGCGACGGATACAGCAGGCTTTGATCGACTGCTACCGGTGTAGTGAGAGTGGTCATGGTCATTGATCTCAGCGCTGATGACGGATGCGTGGGTTGGCAAAGCCGTAGAGGATGTCCACTACGAAGTTGACCAGAATCACCAGGCAGGCGATTAACAGGATGCCGTTTTGCACCACGGGATAGTCCCGTGCGCCAATGGCTTCGATCAGCCATTTGCCGATGCCGGGCCAGGAGAAGATGGTTTCGGTCAGGACCGCGCCGGCCAGCAGCGTGCCGACTTGCAGGCCGACCACGGTCAGTACTGGAATCAGCGCATTGCGCAGACCGTGCACGAATACCACGCGCGATGGCGACAGGCCTTTGGCGCGGGCGGTGCGGATGTAGTCTTCACGCAGCACTTCGAGCATCGACGAGCGGGTCATCCGCGCAATCACCGCCAGCGGGATGGTGCCGAGCACGATGGCTGGCAGGATCAGGTGATGCAGGGCATCGAAGAACGCTCCGACGTCATCGGCCAGCAACGTATCGATGAGCATGAAACCGGTGCGTGGCTCGATGTCGTAGAGCAGGTCGATCCGCCYGGATACCGGGGTCCAGCCCAGGCTCACCGAGAAGAACATGATCAGGATCAGGCCCCACCAGAAGATCGGCATCGAGTATCCCGCCAGGGAGACACCCATTACCCCATGGTCGAACAGGGACCCTCGCTTGAGTGCCGCGATCACCCCGGCCAGAAGGCCCAGGATGCCGGCGAACAACATGGCGGCCGAGGCCAGTTCCAGGGTCGCGGGGAATAGAGAGC
>NZ_JBFTMK010000136.1:0-10402 GCF_056396965.1 Pseudomonas sp. 05N434 | reverse complement strand
CTGGAGCACTCGATCATCAGCATCGGCACCGGGCCTTCGGAACGGGCCTGAAGAATCAACAAGCCATCGAACTTCAAGGTGCCTACCAGCAACGCTGCAGCCGCCATCAGCTCGCCCAGCAGTTGCGCGACCGGCTCCGGATAGGTGTGTTTGGCGAGGACTTCGGCATAGCTACGCTCCAATGCCACCAGTTCGCCGCGGGTGTCGCTGTCATCGAAGATGAAGCGTTGGGTGTAGTCGGTATCCGGTAGATCGGTCATAGGTCTGGGTATCTGAAGTGGTGACAAAAAAGGTTACAAAAAATGAAACACGCCGTAGCAGCACTTTTGGGGGTGAGCTTAGCCATAGCGGCATTTTATGAACAATTCGGGGTTGTTCCAAGCAAGGTCAAACCTCGGTTTTCGACGAGCGGTGCTTTCACCTGCGAAATGCGCCGTTGGCGAATATCCCCCATATGGCTGCACAGGCAGGCGATTACAAGTCTGCGCCCGACGGCCGTCACTACTCGTCGTTGCTGCTGCCGCGAAACTTGAACAAATCCCGGCGCTGTTTCTTGCTCGGTTTGCCGTCGGTGCTCACGCCCAACGCCCCGGCCTTGCGCATGGCCGCCGCCGCTTCGCGCTTGGCAACGCTGGCTTCGGTTTCGGCATACAGGGCCTGGGCTTCCGGCGCGCCACGACGCACGATCGACAACGCCTGGACCACCACCGTGCGCTCCTCGAAGCCGGTGCGAATCTGAAACTCGTCGCCGATCCTMGGCTCCTTGCCTGGCTTGCAGCGCTCGCCTCGGCAATGCACCTTGCCGCTTTCAATCGCGGCCTTGGCCAAGGCACGTGTTTTATAAAAACGCGCAGCCCACAACCATTTATCGAGACGAACCTTGTCGTCCTCTTCGCTTTTTTGTGCCATTGGATGTCCTCATTCTGAAATATCGATGAACTGTACTACCGTTTCTGTCGTGCCATGAATCACAACGCCGTGGATTAGAATGCAGGCATTCCCCCCTGTTTGAGGGATGAAAATCCGGGCCGTAGATATCTGTCGCCTTTTACCCATTATTCTGCGTGAATACCGCGAATTCGGCCGCACACGGCCTGAGCGGTTTTTGCCGGTTGAGCACTTTTGAAGACATTTGACCATTTGACCGTTGTCGGTCTGCGCGAGTGGGTGGCGCTCCCGGATTTGGGAGTCGCGGGCCTTCGGGCAAAAATCGACACCGGCGCCAGTACCTCCAGCCTGCATGCCACCGACATCGAGCCGTTCGAGCGCGACGGCGAACAGTGGGTGCGCTTCACCGCGCACCTGGGCACGGTGGTGCAATTGCGGCACCGGCGCTGCGAAGCACCGCTGGTAACGATGAAAACCATTAAAAGCTCCAACGGCCACGCGCAGATGCGCTATGTGGTCAGTACCACCCTGGCCCTCGGTGATCGGGTCTGGCGGGTCGAGTTCACCCTCGCCTGCCGCAAGTCCATGCGTTATCGCCTGTTACTCGGTTCCAAAGCCCTGATCGACGGCCAGTTGGTGGTCAATCCGGGCATCAAATATGTACAAGACAAGCCGGTGTTCCCGGTATCTACCCTCTCCACAGGTGTTGCATGAAGATCGCTGTGCTGTCGCGGAATCCGCGTCTGTATTCCACCCGTCGCCTGGTCGAAGCCGGTGTAGAGCGTGGCCATGAAATGGTGGTGATCGACACCCTGCGCGCCTACATGAACATTGCCAGCCACAAGCCGCAAATTCACTACCGTGGCAAACCGCTGGAGGGTTTCGATGCGGTGATCCCGCGGATCGGCGCATCGGTCACGTTTTATGGCTGCGCGGTGCTGCGCCAGTTCGAAATGATGGGGGTGTTTCCGCTCAACGAGTCGGTGGCCATCGCCCGTTCCCGAGACAAACTGCGTTCCCTGCAATTGCTGTCGCGCCGGGGGATCGGTTTGCCGGTCACCGGTTTTGCGCACTCCCCGGATGACATTCCCGACTTGATCGAGATGGTCAACGGCGCACCGCTGGTGATCAAAGTGCTGGAAGGCACCCAGGGCATCGGCGTGGTGCTGTGTGAAACGGCGACGGCAGCGGAGTCGGTGATCGAGGCCTTCATGGGCCTGAAGCAGAACATCATGGTTCAGGAGTACATCAAGGAAGCCGGCGGCGCGGACATTCGCTGTTTCGTGGTCGGTGACAAGGTGATCGCGGCGATGAAGCGCCAGGCCAAGCCGGGGGAGTTTCGCTCCAACCTGCATCGCGGCGGTAGCGCGAGCCTGATCAAGATCACCCCGGAAGAACGCATGACCGCGTTGCGTGCAGCGAAGGTCATGGGTTTGGCAGTGGCGGGTGTGGATATCCTGCGTTCCAATCACGGCCCGTTGGTGATGGAAGTGAACTCGTCGCCGGGTCTGGAAGGGATTGAAACCACCACCGGGAAGAACGTGGCGGGGATCATCATTGAGCATCTGGAGAAGAATGGCGGGCCAAATATGACGCGGACCAAAGGTAAAGGGTGAAGCTTACTCAGGCCCTGTGGCGAGGGAGCTTGCTCCCGCTGAACCGGGCTGGAGGTCCAGGCCGAAGGACTCCCGAAACCGGCAACCGTGTTTTGCATTGAAATACGGTTGCCTGATTTCACGGTCGCTGCGCAACCGAGCGGGAGCAAGCCCCCTCGCCACAGAGGTTGTGTACGACGCTTAAACCGCATCCCGCGGCAACATCAACCCAAGCGGCAACCGAACCCGCGCTTCCAGCCCACCACCGGAGCGGTTGCGCAGCTCGACATTCCCGCCATGCATCGAGGCGATCCGTTTCACGATCGCCAGCCCCAACCCCGTCCCCTTTCCGCCCCGGGCCCGATCGCCACGGGTGAACGGGTTGAAAATCGCTTCCAGCTCCGACGGATCAATCCCCGCGCCACGGTCCATGACACTCAGCACCACATACGGCGCGCTGGTATCCCCGGACACATAAGCCGCCACTTCCACTCCACTGCCAGCGTGATGCAGCGCATTGCCGATCAGGTTGTTCAGCAGCCGCTTCATCGACACCCGACGCAACGGGAACGGCTGGATCGGCTCCAGGCGCAAGTGCACTTTTTCTTCGTTCTGGTTGTACGGTGCGGCGACTTCGCGAACCAGATCGCTCAGGTCCACTTCTTCCACCAACTCGTCACGACCGTCGCGAATGAAGGCCAGGAACTGGTCAAGAATCGCGTCCATGTCTTCGATGTCGCGGATCATGTCGTCCGTCAGGTCGCTGTGATCGCCCATCAGTTCCAGGGACAGCCGCAAACGGGTCAGCGGCGTGCGCAGGTCGTGAGACACCCCGGCCAGCATCAGCTCGCGCTCACGCCCCGCCTGTTCGACGTCTTCGGCCATCTGATTGAAGGCGCGATAGACCTCGGTCATTTCACTCGGCGTGTCGCTGATCGGCAGACGCACGCTGCGGCCCTGACCGAGTTGCCGCGCGGCATAGACCAGACGTTTCAACGGTTGATTGAGCTGGCTGACGAAAATCCACGCCGAAGCGGTCGACAACAAGCCGATGGCGAGGAACCAGCCGAGCACGTTCCAGATTTTCTGGCCGCGCAACGGATGCGGATACAGCGGCACTTTCAGCCAGCCATCGCCCAGGCTGGGCGCCCGGACCCACAGCGCCGGTGGCGAGTGCATGCGTAATCGTACTTCGGTGTCGGCACCCAGTTCGGCCTGCATCTGTCGCTGGTAGATCTCGCTGTACGGCCAGTGCTGCTCGCCTTCGGGCACACCGGCCCCTACCACCCGGATCAGGGTCGCGGCATCGGCAATCTTCGCGCGGTTCTCTTCATCGGCGGCCCAATAGGCGCGCAGCGTCAGGGCGACGCCGTGGCTGTATTGGCGATCCACCAGCACGTCTTCGTTCATCAACAGATAAACCAGGGTCAGCGCCTTGGAGAACAGGACGACGATCAGCACCAGCCACAGGGTGCGGGAGAAGAAGCTCTGGGGGAACCAAACAGGGGTTTTCATGGGTAACCGCTACACACTTGCAGGAGCGAGCGATGCTCGCATATTGCGGATCGCGAGTCTGCGGGAAAGGTCATCCGACCCGTTGCCCGCAGGACCCGCTCCTACAAATCACCGATCACTTCGTGGCGGCGCCATCCGGAACGAACACGTAGCCCACGCCCCAGACGGTCTGGATGTAGCGCGGTTTGGACGGATCGGGCTCGATCATCCGGCGCAGACGGGATATCTGCACGTCGATGGAACGCTCCAGGGCATCCCACTCGCGGCCACGGGCTAGGTTCATCAGCTTGTCGCGGGTCAGCGGTTGACGGGCGTTCATGACCAGCGCCTTGAGCACCGCGAACTCACCGGTGGTGAGCATGTGCACTTTGTCGCCACGCTTGAGTTCGCGGGTGGCCAGGGACAGCTCGTAGTCACCGAAGGTCACGCTTTCGTCTTCGCTGCCCGGCGCACCCGGCACCGGTGCTGCCTGGCGCCGCAGCACCGCTTTGACCCGGGCCATCAGCTCGTCCGGGTTGAACGGCTTGGCCAGGTAATCGTCGGCGCCCAGTTCCAGGCCCTTGATGCGGCTCAGCTCGTCGCCCTTGGCGGTGAGCATGATGATTGGAATCTGATTGTTCGCCGTGCGCAGGCGGCGGCAGGCGGTCAGGCCGTCTTCGCCGGGCAGCATCAGGTCGAGGACGACCAGGTTGAACACTTCACGCGCCAGCAGGCGGTCCATTTGCTCGGTGTTCGGGACGGCGCGGGCACGGTAGCCCTTGCTGACGAAAAAGCGTTCCAGCAGGCTGCTCAGCCCTGGATCGTCGTCAACGATAAGAATTTTTTCGCCTTCAGCAGTTTGTGCAGTGCTGCTCATTGGATGCTCCTTTGATCTCGGCGCGCATTATGGCGTAGCTGCCGTTATACGCACCGTGTGCATTGTTAGCAGATTTTTCCTTCACCGCCAGAAAACCAGTCTTTTCGCCTACAGCCTGCAATGCCCCCGAATGACACAACGCTGGTTATAATGCGCGGCCTTTTGTGTCAGGCAACGTCT
The DNA here is from genome assembly GCF_056396965.1 of Pseudomonas sp. 05N434. Taxonomy (NCBI): domain Bacteria; kingdom Pseudomonadati; phylum Pseudomonadota; class Gammaproteobacteria; order Pseudomonadales; family Pseudomonadaceae; genus Pseudomonas; species Pseudomonas sp. 05N434. The sequence continues at coordinate 5,368 of NZ_JBFTMK010000136.1, read as the reverse complement.
GATCGTTATTGCCGGTAACCACTTTTTATTTTCATGGTGCTGGCAGTAATTGTTCGATTTCACGGGTCAACGGCAAGCCTGTTGATCCAGGTAGCGGCGCTCGCCAGGCCGCTCAACCAGACTCGCGAAGGCCCTAATTTCCGCGCCTGCGAGCCTGCTTTCACAATTTGTCAGGTGGTTTTATGGACAGCATCAACAGCCGCATCGCCGAGGAACTCGGCGTCCGCCCACAACAGGTCGAAGCGGCCGTCGCGCTACTCGATGAAGGCTCCACGGTGCCCTTCATCGCCCGCTACCGGAAAGAAGTGACCGGCAGCCTCGATGACACGCAACTGCGTCATCTGGAAGAGCGTCTGCGCTACCTGCGAGAACTCGACGAACGGCGTATCAGCATCCTCGCCAGCATCGAGGAGCAAGGCAAGCTGACCCCTGCACTTGAGCGCGACATCAAGCTCGCCGACACCAAGACCCGCCTCGAAGACTTGTACCTGCCGTACAAGCAGAAGCGCCGCACCAAGGGCCAGATCGCCCTGGAAGCCGGCCTCGGCGAACTGGCCGACGGCCTGTTCAACGATCCAACCCTGAACCCGGAAACCGAAGCGGCGCGCTTCATCGACGCCGAAAAAGGCGTGGCCGATGTGAAGGCCGCCCTCGAAGGCGCCAAGTACATCCTCATGGAGCGCTTCGCCGAAGACGCCGGTCTGCTGGACAAGCTGCGCAATTACCTCAAGCAGGAAGCCACCCTCAGTGCCCGCGTGATCGCCGGCAAGGAAGAGGAAGGCGCCAAGTTCCGCGACTACTTCGAACACGACGAACCGCTGAAAAGCATGCCGTCCCACCGCGCACTGGCGATTTTCCGTGGCCGCAACGAAGGCATTCTCAGCTCCGCGCTGAAAGTTGGTGACGAACTGCCGGGCACCATGCACCCGTGCGAAGGCATGATCGGCCAGCAATTCGGCATCCAGAACCAGAACCGCGCCGCCGACAAATGGCTGGGCGAAGTGGTGCGCTGGACCTGGAAGGTCAAGCTCTACACCCACCTGGAAACCGATCTGCTGGGCGAGCTGCGCGACGGCGCGGAAACCGAAGCGATCAACGTGTTCGCCCACAACCTGCACGACCTGCTGCTGGCCGCGCCGGCCGGCCCGCGTGCCACCCTGGGCCTCGATCCGGGCCTGCGCACCGGCTGCAAGGTCGCCGTGGTCGACGCCACCGGCAAGCTGCTGGACCACGCCACGGTTTACCCGCACGTGCCGCACAACAAGTGGGACCAGACCCTCGCCGTGCTCGCCGCCCTGTGCGCCAAGCATTCGGTGGACCTGATCGCCATCGGCAACGGCACCGCCAGCCGCGAAACCGACAAGCTGGCGGCTGAACTGATCAAAAAATACCCAGCCATGAAGATGACCAAAGTCATGGTCTCCGAGGCCGGTGCATCGGTGTACTCGGCTTCGGAACTGGCTTCCAAGGAATTCCCGGACCTGGACGTGTCGATCCGTGGCGCGGTGTCCATCGCTCGTCGCTTGCAGGACCCGCTGGCCGAGCTGGTGAAAATCGATCCGAAATCCATCGGCGTTGGCCAATACCAGCACGACGTGTCGCAGCTGAAACTGGCGCGCGGCCTGGACGCAGTGGTCGAAGACTGCGTGAACGCCGTGGGCGTGGACGTGAATACCGCCTCCGTGGCGCTGCTGGCGCGCATCTCCGGCCTCAACGCGACCCTGGCGCAGAACATTGTTGCCCACCGTGACGAACACGGCGCGTTCAAAACCCGTGCGGCATTGAAGAAAGTCGCCCGACTGGGTGAAAAAACCTTCGAACAGGCCGCCGGCTTCCTGCGCGTAATGAATGGCGACAACCCGCTGGATTCGTCGGCGGTTCACCCGGAAGCCTATCCGCTGGTGCAGCGCATTGCCGCTGAAACCGACCGCGACATTCGCTCGCTGATCGGCGACGCCGCGTTCCTCAAGCGCCTGGACCCGAAGAAGTACACCGACGAAACGTTCGGCCTGCCGACGGTCACCGACATTCTGCAAGAGCTGGAAAAACCTGGCCGCGACCCGCGTCCCGAGTTCAAGACCGCCGAGTTCCAGGACGGCGTCGAAGACCTCAAGGACCTGCAACTGGGCATGATCCTCGAAGGCGTGGTCACCAACGTGACCAACTTCGGTGCCTTCGTCGACATCGGCGTGCATCAGGACGGTCTGGTGCACATTTCCGCGCTGTCGGAGAAGTTCATCAAGGATCCACGCGAAGCGGTGAAGGCCGGTGATGTGGTCAAGGTGAAGGTCATGGAAGTCGATATCCCGCGCAAACGCGTCGGCCTGTCGATGCGCATGAGCGACACCCCGGGCGAGAAGATCGACGGTGCCCGTGGTGCACGTCCGGGGTCGGCTCCGCGCCAGTCCCAGAACACCGCGCCGCGCAAGGAAACCCCGGCAGCGGCTCCGACCAACAACGCCATGGCGTCGCTGTTCGCCAACGCCAAGCAGTTGAAGAAACGTTGATGGAGATCCCGGCCGGCTTGACCGAAAGCGCATTTTTCAAGCTGCTGGGGTGTCGCTTGCACAGCCTGGACACCGGGGTGGCGCAAGTCGCCCTGGCGCTGGAGCCACAGTTGCGCAATCGCGGCGGCAAGCTGCACGGCGGGGCTTTGTTCAGTCTGGTGGACATTGCCATGGGGCTGGCCTGCTCCAGCACCCACGGCTTTGACCAGCAAAGCGCGACCATCGAGTGCAAGATCAACTACATCCGCGCCGTCGCCGACGGTGAAGTGATGTGCACGGCCAGGGTGATCCACCCGGGCCGTCGCACGCTTGTCGTCGAGGCCGATGTGATGCAAGGCGACAAACTGGTCGCAAAAGCACAAGGCACGTTCGCTGTCCTGTAGCCCCCAATCATCAATTTGAGTTAATTTCGGCGCTGTGACTACAGCGTCGGAGTTTCCTTCGCTCGTGTCTGCCAGATTCAAGGATTGAAGTTGGCCTTTCAATACGGGCCTGTATGGCTCAAGAACCAGGCGAAAACGCCAGTTTCAACTTCACCCTTGTAGACCGTCTTGCCCACCCCCATATTGGGGCGACTGACGCGTGAAGGAATCCAACTTGAGCGAACTTCTCAACCGCCGCCTGGCTCTGCTCGGCGAGCGCGCTAACCTCTCTCTGCTCGAACAGTGCCTTCACGGCATCGAACGTGAATGCCTGCGCGTGACAGGCGAAGGGCGCCTGGCGCAAACGCCGCACCCCGAAGCATTGGGTTCCGCGCTGACCAACGAACAAATCACCACTGACTACTCCGAGTCGCTGCTGGAGTTCATCACGCCGGCCCTGCCAGACCCGGCGGATACGCTGGCGAGCCTGGACAAGATTCACCGGTTTGCCTACAGCAAACTCGGCGACGAGTACCTGTGGAGTCCGTCGATGCCGTGCCCGTTGCCGGCCGAGGAAGACATCCCGATCGCCTATTACGGCACCTCCAACATCGGTCAGCTCAAGTACGTCTATCGCAAGGGCCTGGCCCTGCGTTACGGCAAGACCATGCAGTGCATCGCCGGGATCCACTACAACTTTTCCCTGCCGGAAAAGCTCTGGCCGCTGCTCAAAGAGGCCGAAGGCTTTGTCGGCACCGACCGCGATTATCAGTCGTCAGCCTACATCGCGCTGATCCGCAACTTCCGTCGCTACAGCTGGCTGCTGATGTACCTTTTCGGCGCGTCCCCTGCGCTGGACGCCGGTTTCCTGCGCGGTCGCTCGCATCAACTGGAACAACTGGATCCGGACACCTTGTACCTGCCGTACGCCACCAGCCTGCGCATGAGCGATCTGGGTTACCAGAGCAACGCCCAGGCCGGTCTGACGCCGTGCTACAACGACCTGACCAGCTACACCGACAGCCTGCGCAAAGCGGTGGCTACACCGTATCCAGCGTACGTCGAGGTGGGTACGCACAAGGACGGTGAGTGGGTTCAGCTCAACACCAACATCCTGCAGATCGAAAACGAGTACTACTCCAACATCCGCCCCAAGCGCGTGACCTACACCGGCGAACGGCCGATTCAGGCGCTGGTGGCCCGTGGCATCCAGTACGTCGAAGTCCGCTGCCTGGACATCAACCCGTTCCTGCCGATGGGCATCGACCTCACCGAATCACGGTTCCTCGACGCATTCCTGCTGTACTGCGCGCTGAACGACAGCCCGCTGTTGACCAGTACCAGCTGCGGTAACGCAACGTCGAACTTCCTCAGCGTGGTCAAGGAAGGTCGTCGTCCGGGCCTGCAGCTGCAACGCGACGGGCAAGCGGTGGACATGAAGGAATGGGCCGGCGAATTGCTGGAGAAGATTGCGCCACTGGCGGCGCTGCTGGATCAGAGCCATGGCGGCGATGCCCACAGCAAGGCGCTGGACGCCCAAATGGCCAAGTTCCAGGACTCGTCCCTGACGCCATCGGCCCAGGTGCTGGCAGCGATGGCCGAGCACAAGGAAAGCTTCGCCCAGTTCTCCTTGCGCCAAAGCCARGTGCATGCGGAGTTTTTCCGCAGCGAGCCGCTTTCAGGCGAAGAACAGACCAGGTTTGAAGAGCTGGCGCGTTCGTGGCACAACACCTTCGCTTTTTTTGAGAGTCCTTCGGCCTGGAGCGCCAGCCCGGTCCAGCGGGAGCAAGCTCCCTCGCCACAAGAGCAATACACGACTATTCTCCCTTAGAATTTTCCGCTCATATGCTAATTCTAAAAAGTTATTTATTTTAAGTTTCTTATATCATTTAGTCTCTTTTTCACGCCGACTCCCGGTCGTCTGAAAAGGAGCTTCCCCATGAAACTGATTTCCCCCCTTCGCCTCCTGGTGGCCGCGTCGTTGGCTGCGGCGAGCTTCCTGGCTCAGGCGGCAGACGTGACCGTCGCCTACCAGACCACCGTTGACCCGGCCAAAGTCGCCCAAGCCGACGGCGCCTACGAAAAAGCCACCGAAGCCAGTATCGACTGGCGCAAATTCGATAGCGGCGCCGACATCATCGCCGCCATCGCTTCCGGTGATGTGCAGATCGGCTATCTCGGCTCCAGCCCCCTGACGGCGGCAATCACCCGCAAAGTCCCGGTGGAAACCTTCCTCATCGCCACCCAGATCGGCGCCGCCGAAGCCTTGGTCGCGCGCGACGGGTCCGGGATCAAGACCCCGCAAGACCTGATCGGCAAGAAAGTCGCCGTACCGTTCGTCTCCACCGGCCACTACAGCCTGCTTGCAGCGCTGAAACACTGGAACATCGACCCGTCGAAAGTCACCGTGCTCAACCTCGCGCCGCCAGCGATCATCGCGGCATGGAAGCGCGGTGACATCGACGCCACCTACGTGTGGGACCCGGCGCTCGGTGTGGC
>NZ_JBFTMK010000135.1:0-10994 GCF_056396965.1 Pseudomonas sp. 05N434 | reverse complement strand
GTACCGATCAGCTTGGCTTTCAACTCACTGCGATCGGCGAGGCGCACGAGAATCTCGTCGGCATCGGCGATCACATGGTTGTTTGTCAGGATGTAGCCGTCAGGCGAAATGATGAAACCCGATCCCAGGGACTGYGCTTCGCGCTGGCGATCGCCACGAGGTGAGCGTGGCTGCTGCGGCATACCACGCTCAAAGAACTCGCGCAGCATCGGCGGCAAGCCTTCAAGATCAGGCATTTGCTCGCTGGACACTTTGCGTTCCGGCAACTTCTGGGTAGTACTGATATTCACCACCGCGGGCGAGGCCTGCTCGACCAGTTGCGTGAAGTCAGGCAAGTCGGCCGCTTGCGCAGTGACCGCCTGACCGAGCACCAGCACGGTGGCAAAAATGGAGAGATAAGACTTCAAGCGTGGTATCGACATACGGCTCCCGTTACGACGAGCATGGTTAAGCGATATGGAGCAAGGAACACCGGAAACGATACGCCGGTATTTTTGTTCCGGGAACAACAAACAAGGCCAGAGCCGAGGGGCTCTGACCTATAAAAAATTTTCGGGATATTTGCAAATGAAAATGCTCGGCAAAACATTTCGAGGCCTCAACGACGGGGCAGCCATTGCCAACCTCCCGCACCCTACAGCCCCGATTGATGAGCATGACTGATCAGCTCACTGCTTGTTGGTAGCCGCGGCATCGTTGCGCATGGACAGCGCAATCCGTTCGGCGGTACCAATCGGTATTTCACCGACCACGGTCACCATTATTTCGCCTTGCGGAGTGGTCAAGCGACGGGACACAGCGACTGTTGGCCCCAGCTGGGTACGGGTGTCGGTGACTGTTGCCCCATTCAATGGCTCAAGGAACACCSAGAATCGGGCCAGACCGTCGTCGAACATCAGACTGTTGACCTGGACTTTGGTATCCGGATCCTTGTGAGAGTTACTGCTGGTCAGTTCGAAACCTGGCGGCAACCAGTCAGAATGCCAGACCTGCGCAGTCTTGACGGCGGACGCCTTGTCACTGTCCAGGTTAATGGGCTTGCACTCGGAACCTGCCTGCAAATCGCTGTCGGAAGGCACCTCGGCAGTATCCAGCCGGGTGAACTGGAACCGTTCCAGCAGTTGCCCTTTGTCATTGAGCAACAATGACTTCAACGGCAAGCCTGTTTCCTTGTCCAGATGCAGTTCAAAACCATAGCGGTGCTGATCGCGAGGTGTCAACGAGACGATCACCGCCGAACGCCCGGCCACGCGCGACTTGCCGATGACGGCAAGGTCATACCAATTCTTTAGCTTTTGTGGATCGAGTGCACGAGCAGCGGAGTTGGGTGAGTCCCCCAGCCCTGCCATCAGGGTGCCGCTGACGCATTGAGTATGCCCATCAATGCGCACGACTTCCTGGGCCGAACCGTCGAGCTGAAGTAAACGCTCTTGGACTTTGCCATCCTGGACGCGATGCCAGATGTTATGGGTAGAAAAACTACCGTTACGCTCGTAGACGAAAGTACCGTGAAAGCTCTGCGTTTGCTCCGCCTGTCCCAGACGCTTCAGCCAGTCCTGGGCTTCATCGGCATGGGCTGGAACAATAAACCAGCCACTGAGCAGAAGCGTAAGTAGAGGTATGGCGCGCATGATCCTCCTTAACGGTTTTCCAGGCTTGCTGCACGAGCGTAAGGCAGAGCGCTCTCAGTACCTTTCAGTGCAGCCTGTTGAGCATGTTGGCGCAAGTAACCTGGCAGACGCTGATCGTGCCAGCCTGGCTGACCTTGCAATACACCGTTGGCCATAGGGCCAGTGGCGTCCGAACTCTCATTGTAGCCTGCCAATACAGCGGGACCCTTGACCTGAGGAGTGGTCAGACTTGGCTGATTAGAATGCTGAGCCAGTTCGACACCTGCGATCTCGTCCTGGTTGTACAGACGTACACCTGCCAGCACGGCAATGGTCACCGAAGCAGCGACTGCCAGACGACCCAGGCTGCGCCATGGGCCACGAGAGGCTTTTGCCGGTACGGCTTCGTCAGCCAGCGCAGCAGAAACTGCCGCAGCGATGTCCAGACGAGGGAGCAGCAGGTCCTTGTGCATGACTGCCCGAGCGATCTGGTAACGAGCCCAGGTTTCGCGGGTTTCAACATCGTCGAAGGCATTCAACACCCGACGCAATTCCAGTTCGTCCGCTTCGTTATCCATCACTGCGGACAGCGATTCCTGCAGGGCTTCACGACTCATGGCGTTCCTCTCTTGGCTGTCGCCGCTGTCTCAGTTTTCCTGCAACAACGGCTGCAGGGCTTTATCGATGGCCTCCCGGGCGCGGAAGATCCGGGAGCGCACGGTACCCACCGGACACTGCATGACGCTGGCAATGTCCTCGTAACTCAGACCATCGAATTCACGTAAAGTTAAAGCCGTACGCAAATCTTCTGGCAGTTGCTGAATGGTTCGATGGACGGTGCCTTCGATCTCATCCCGCAGCAATGCACGTTCTGGCGACTCGAGATCCTTGAGGCCATGATCGCCATCGTAGAACTCTGCATCCTCGGAACTGACATCGCTATCCGGCGGCCGAYGGCCGCGTGAAACCAGATAGTTTTTCGCCGTGTTGATGGCGATACGGTAAAGCCACGTATAAAACGCGCTATCTCCGCGAAAATTACCAAGTGCACGGTATGCCTTGATAAAGGCTTCCTGTGCGACATCCTGGGCTTCATGGGTGTCGTGCACGAAACGCACGATCAACCCGAGAATTTTGTGCTGGTATTTCAGCACTAGCAGATCGAAAGCTCGCTTGTCGCCGCGTTGAACGCGCTCGACCAGCTGCTGATCCTCTTCCTGGGTTAGCATGAACACTCCTCGATAAGCTCGAAGGAGGCTTGCATTACTGAACGACCAGACTTGCAAACATAGACTCGGGCTTTTCGCAAAAGTTCTCCCCCTCCAAGCAAGTTTCCTGCGGGCTCTGATTTGGCACGCACGAAAAGCGCAGCGCGGGAAAYCCAGGCTGCGCGAATAATCTTGTCATCGGATTCGTCAGCAGGGACCTAACCGCAAGTCCCGCACCGAAACCGACACTGTCCCTTGTTCCAGGCAACCGTCTATTGATCTTGAGCCTTTGGCAAAAGTTCCATATTTATAGCCGCCTGAAACCAACATTGTGCAACCGTGAAACGAAAAAGACTGTTAAATCCACGATACAGTCGCCTTGTCGCCAACACAGTCAAAAAAACTTCCGACGAAGAGTCCAGTCTTTTCCGTCACAGTAGTTTCACAATGCCATGTGGGCCCGGCTATTGTGCCGCTCCCCCCCTCTATATACTAGTGGGCTGTGTGGCTGTCCTGACTCGCCGATCCAGCTGTCTTGCGCCACCCCCGACCCGGGTCGCTTTGAGCGGAATCCTGAAATGAGCCAACAGTTTCAACACGATGTTCTGGTAATTGGCAGCGGTGCTGCCGGCTTGAGTCTTGCGCTGACCTTGCCCGGTCATTTGCGCATCGCCGTATTGAGCAAAGGCGACCTCGCCAATGGCTCGACCTTCTGGGCCCAGGGCGGTGTCGCCGCCGTCCTGGATGACACCGATACTGTCGAGTCCCACGTCGACGATACCCTCAACGCCGGGGGTGGCCTGTGCCATGAAGACGCCGTGCGCTTTACCGTCGAGCACAGCAGAGAAGCGATTCAATGGCTGATCGACCAAGGCGTACCCTTTACCCGTGACGAACAGTCCGGCACCGAAGACGGCGGTTTCGAGTTTCACCTGACCCGCGAAGGCGGTCACAGCCATCGACGCATCATCCACGCCGCCGATGCGACAGGTGCGGCGATCTTCAGAACCCTGCTCGACCAGGCCATACAGCGGCCCAACATCGAGCTGCTGGAACAGCGGGTCGCGATCGATCTGATCACCGAAAAGCGCCTGGGCCTTGAAGGCGACCGCTGCCTCGGCGCCTACGTCCTCAACCGCAGCACGGGTGAAGTCGACACTTACGGTGCGCGCTTCGTGATCCTTGCGTCGGGCGGCGCGGCGAAGGTCTACCTCTATACCAGCAACCCTGATGGCGCCTGCGGTGATGGCATCGCCATGGCCTGGCGTTCGGGCTGCCGGGTGGCGAACCTGGAGTTCAACCAGTTCCACCCGACCTGCCTTTATCACCCGCAAGCCAAGAGTTTCCTGATAACCGAAGCCCTGCGCGGCGAAGGCGGACACTTGAAGCTGCCTAACGGCGAACGCTTCATGCAGCGCTTCGATCCACGGGCCGAACTGGCACCACGGGACATCGTCGCCCGCGCCATCGACCATGAGATGAAGCGCCTGGGCATCGACTGCGTTTACCTGGACATCAGCCACAAGCCTGAAGACTTCATCAAGACGCACTTCCCGACGGTCTATGAACGCTGCCTGGAATTCTCGATCGACATCACCAAACAACCGATTCCGGTGGTGCCGGCGGCGCACTACACCTGCGGCGGCGTGATGGTCGATCAGCGGGGCCGCACCGACGTGCCGGGCCTGTATGCGATTGGTGAAACCAGCTTCACCGGCCTGCATGGCGCCAACCGCATGGCCAGCAACTCGCTGCTGGAATGTTTCGTTTATGCCCGTTCGGCGGCGACGGACATTCTTGAGCAGTTGCCAGAGGTGTCGATTCCGACCGCCCTGCCCGTCTGGGATGCCAGCCAGGTCACCGACTCCGACGAAGACGTGATCATCGCGCACAACTGGGACGAACTGCGGCGATTCATGTGGGACTATGTGGGCATCGTGCGCACCAACAAGCGCCTGCAACGAGCCCAGCACCGAGTGCAGTTATTGCTGGACGAAATCGACGAGTTCTACAGCAACTATAAAGTGAGCCGAGACCTGATCGAGCTGAGGAACCTGGCTCAGGTAGCAGACCTGATGATCCGGTCGGCCATGGAACGCAAGGAAAGTCGCGGCCTGCATTACACCCTCGACTACCCGAACCTGCTGCCGGTCGCCCTGGACACTATTCTGGTGCCGCCCACCTACGCCGACTGAACTTGAGCCGAACCCGCAGGCGTCGGTGCACATCCGCCGCCTGCGAATCCCGCGGCACGCATATCGCCCTGACACCTCGCTCGCCCCGCAGGCGAAAGCGCAGCACCACAACCAACGGCAGCGCCAAGCTATCCGGTTTTAGCTGCACCGGTTGCCAGCCCTCTGCCTGACTCCACAACTGCCAGCCATCGGCATCGCGACGCAAGCCGCGAAAAGCCTGTGGGTGTGTCAGCAGAATCTGTCGCGGCAATACCCGCATGCTGTGAGCCACGCACAACGCTACGCCGAGCAGGTTGGCCCAGAGCGGTATCGAGAGAAGAAACAGCGAACCCAACGCGAACAGCTGGGCGAGAAGATAGGCCGCCAGCAACTGCCGTGAGGCATGCCAGCGGCATTCGAACGCGTTACTTGGGCTGGACACGATCCAGGATCATGCGAACCATGCGCTGCAGCTCCGGATCTTCCGATTCGGCGCGTTCCATGAACCAGCCGAACATGTCCTGATCCTCGCACTCCAGCAGGCGGACATACAGCGCGCGATCTAACTCGTTCAGATTCGCGTAAACCTCTTTCACGAACGGCACCAGAAGCACGTCAAGCTCCAGCATGCCGCGACGGCTGTGCCAAAAGAGGCGGTTCAGTTCAACGTTATCGACCATGGAGCGCTCCTCAAATAGGCCGCAAGTATACAGCCCCGAGGCGAGCCGAACAGTCGGCTTTGGTCGGCACTGACGATCCTTTGTGAACTACCCATTTCAAGGGCGCCCCCTTATGATGTCCCTCAGACTCTTTACCCTGCGATGACCCATGGCCGATTCTGCTTTTTTCTGCACCCTGTCTCACGAAGGCGTTCTCGCGGTACGCGGCTCGGATGCCAGCAAATTCCTGCAAGGCCAATTGACTTGCAACCTCAATTACCTGAGCGAAACCCAGGCCAGCCTTGGCGCGCGTTGCACGCAGAAAGGCCGGATGCAGTCGAGTTTCCGCATTCTGCTGGAAGGCGACGGTGTGCTCATGGCGATGGCCAGCGAGCTGCTGGAGCCGCAATTGGCGGACCTGAAAAAGTACGCGGTGTTCTCCAAATCGAAACTGACCGACGAAAGTGCCGGCTGGGTTCGTTTTGGCCTTGAGCATGGCGATGCGGCACTGGCCAGCCTGGGCCTGGCGCTACCGGTCGACACCGACAGCGTCGTGCGCAATGACGGCCTGATCGCCCTTCGCGTCTCGCCTGAGCGCGCTGAACTCTGGGTGAACGCCGATCAAGCCGACACCATCAAGGGCAAGCTGTCCGCCCTGCTGGCCGAAGGCGAACTGAATCAATGGCTGCTGGGCCAGATCCGCGCTGGGATCGGCCAGGTCATGCCAAGCACCCGCGAGCTGTTCATACCGCAGATGCTCAATCTGCAAGCCGTCGGCGGCGTGAGCTTCAAGAAGGGTTGCTACACTGGCCAGGAAATCGTTGCGCGCATGCAATACCTGGGCAAACTCAAGCGTCGTCTGTATCGCTTGCAACTGGAAGGTAGTGAACTGCCTGAACCCGGCACGCCACTGTTCTCCCCGACTCACGGCAGTTCGATCGGTGAAGTGGTGATCGCTGCTCGCACCGAGCAAAACATTGAACTCCTGGCCGTGCTGCAAGCCGAAGCTGCAGAAGATGGCAACCTGCACCTTGGCGCACTCGAAGGTCCGGGCCTGCATTTGCTCGACCTGCCTTACCAACTGGATCGTGATCGCGAAATCCAGCGTTAACAGCAGCACTTGTCGCAATACCCTAGAGAAAAGAAATGAGTGAGCTGGCGGATAAGGTCCAACAGGATTTGGTTGAGGCCATCGATAATGATGACCTGGTTCTGCCAACATTACCGGAAGTGGCCCTGCAGATTCGCAAGGCCGCCGAAGACCCGGAAATCAGTGTCAGCACCCTGAGCAAAGTGATCGGCCGTGACACCGCGCTGTCGGCGCGCCTGATCAAAGTGGTCAATAGCCCGTTGCTGCGCGCGACCCAGGAAGTGACTGACTTGCACACGGCCATCACCCGGCTGGGCGTCAATTACAGCAGCAACCTGGCCATCGGCCTGGTGATGGAACAGATTTTCAATGCCCGTTCCGAAGTGGTGGAACAGAAAATGCGCGAGGTCTGGCGCAAAAGCCTGGAAATCGCCGGCGTCAGCTATGCGTTGTGCCGCAGCTACACACAACTCAAGCCTGATCAAGCGGCGCTCGGCGGGCTGGTGCATCAGATTGGCGTGCTGCCGATCCTGACCTACGCCGAAGATCACTATGAATTGCTGTCAGACCCGGTCAGCCTCAACCATGTGATCGAACGCATCCATCCGCTGCTCGGCGATAAATTGCTCAGGGTCTGGGATTTTCCGGAAATGCTGGTGCAATTGCCGGGGCTGTATCTGGATTTCAAGCGGCAATCGGCGCGGGTCGACTATGTCGATCTGGTGCAAGTGGCCAGCCTGTATTGCCACAAGGACACCGACCATCCTCTGGCTCGCATCGACCCGGTCAGTGTGCCTGCCTTCGAGAAGCTGGGGATCGATCCGGAGAACGAAGCGATGTGCAAGGATCTGGAAGAGTCGCGGTCGATGTTTTACTGATTTCTGTGGCGAGGGAGCTTGCTCCCGTTGGACTGCGCAGCAGTCCCTTCTTGGGGCCGCTTCGCAGCCCAACGGGAGCAAGCTCCCTCGTCACAACAAGCCTCTCTGCGCAGGTATGAGTGTGTTCACTCCCCCGCAATAAAACTTACCCGCACTTTCAGCCCCGCAAACTCGCCATCGTGCAGGCTGATCTGCGCCAGATGGGCGCGGCAGATCTCGCCGACAATCGCCAGCCCCAATCCCGACCCAGCCACCTGCTGATTGCGCCGGTAAAAGCGCTCGAACACCCGTTCCCGCTCTTCAAGGGGAATTCCCGGACCATCGTCCTCGACCTCCAGCACCGCCGGCGCCGTGACCCGCAGAATCACATTGCCGCCCGGTGGCGTGTGGGCCAGTGCGTTGTCCACCAGATTGCTCAACAGCTCGTTCAGCAGCGTCGGCTCACCACGCATCCACACCGGCTCGTCAGCTTCCAGCGCCAGTGCCACGCCACGTGCATGGGCCAGCGGCGCCATGGCCATGCCCAGTTCACGGGCCAACTGACTGAGGTCGAGCAATTGCGCACCGCCCTCGGCGATGGCCCGGGCGCCATTCTCGACCCGTGCCAGCGAGAGCAATTGATTGGCCAGGTGGGTCAGGCGATCCGTGCTCTGGGCGGCGGCTTCCAGGGTACTGCGCCAGGTTTCGGGTTCGTTCGAGCGCAAGCCCAGTTCGAGGCGAGCCTTGAGCGCCGCCAGCGGCGTGCGCAGTTCATGGGCGGCATCGGCGATGAATTGCGCCTGGCGCTCGAACTGCCCGCGCAACCGCTCGGTAAAGTGATTGAGCGCACGCACCAGCGGCCCCAGCTCGTGCTGCACTTCCACCAGCGGCAAGGGGCGCAAGTCATCGGGTTGACGCTCTTCCACCGCGGTACGCAAGCGCTCCAGTGGACGCAGCGCCGCACTGACCGCAAACCACACCAGCAACAACGCACCGATCGCCAGCATGCCCAGCCGCAACAAGGTGTCGGCCATCAGGCTGCGCGCCATGCGGACCCGCGCCTCATCGGTTTCCGCCACGCGGATCTCCGCCATGCCGTTCATGTTCGGTTCGCTGACCGCTTTGAGCAGGCTGACCACCCGCACGTTCTGCCCTTGATAAGTGGCATTGTAGAAACGCGCCAGCGCCGGATAGTCATCGGTGCGCGGTGTTCCCGGCGGCGGTGCCGGCAGGTTTTCGTAGCCCGAAATCAGCTTCTGATTGATGTCGTTGACCAGGTAAAAAATCCGCCCGGCGCTGTCGTAGGCAAACGTGTCGAGGGCCACGTAAGGCACGTTGGCGCTGAGGCTGCCGTCGCGCTGGGACAGGCCGGCGGCGATGGTCCGCGCCGAGGCCAGCAAGGTCCGGTCATACGCGGTGTCGGCGGCTTCGCGACCGTTCCAGTACGCGCTCAAACCACTGGCGAGCATCAACACCACCAGCAGCAGCGCGAGGTTCCACAGCAACCGCCAACGCAGGCTGCTGAGCTTATGCATCGCGGCTTTCCAGCAAATAGCCAAGGCCACGGAAGGTCACGATGGCCACCGGTTGGCCGTCGAGTTTTTTGCGCAAGCGGTGGACGTAGATCTCGATGGCATCGGGACTGGCCTCCTCATCCAGGCCGAAGACCTGAGCCGCCAATTGCTCCTTGCTCATCACCCGGCCGGGACGGGCGATCAGGGCTTCGAGCACTGCCTGCTCGCGGGAGGTCAGGGTCAGTAATTCTTCGCCGAGGGTGAAGCGCCGGGTGTCCAGATCGTAAGCCAGCACGCCACAGCGCTGCTGGCGTTCACCGCCGAGCACACTCCGGCGCAGCAAGGCTTTGACCCGGGCTTCGAGTTCGGTCAGTTCGAAAGGTTTGGCCAGGTAATCGTCAGCCCCCAGGTTCAGGCCATGGACCCGATCCTTGGAACACGCATGGATCTTTACCTCATTCAGGGATGGTCGACGCCATTCTTTGGCGCGGAGTTTACAGCCGCATCCGTCGCTGTGAAGCCCGAAAACCGTGAAAGTCAGCTGAAAGGTTAGCGAAAGGTTGGCCGGTTAGAGTCCCGCTACGGACAGCTTTCACTGCCGTAGTCAGAGCACATAGCGATACGAAAAACGCCCCGAAGCGTTTTCGCCAATAAGAATAATAAACGGAGTATGTCACCATGCTGTCCATGCAGCTTCAGGCTCGCCCGCCTGTTCGTTTTTCCCGCCTCAACCACACCGCCCTTGTCAGCGCCGCCGCCCTCGCCGGCTTTTCGCCGTTGAGCCAGGCTGCCTTCTTCGAAGACAGTAAGGCAACCTTCGAAACCCGCAACATGTATTTCAACCGCGACTTTCGCGATGGCACCAGCGCCCAGCAATCCAAGCGGGACGAATGGGCCCAGGGGTTCATGCTCAATCTGCAATCGGGTTACACCGACGGCACCGTGGGGTTTGGTGTCGATGCGCTGGGCATGCTGGGGGTAAAACTCGATTCGAGTCCGGACCGCACCGGTACCGGCCTGCTGCCAACCCATGACGACGGGCGCGCGGCGAAYGAGTATTCCAAGCTCGGCCTGACCGGCAAAGTGAAGATCTCCGCCACGGAGCTGAAAATCGGCAGCCTGATTCCGGAACTGCCGATCCTCAAGCCCAACGACGGTCGCATTCTGCCGCAGACCTTTGAAGGCGGGATGCTGACCTCCAAAGAGATCAAGAACCTGACCTTCACCGGCGGGCGTCTGGAGAAAGCCAAGGACCGCGACAGCACCGACTTCGAAGACATCGCCCTCAACAACAAGAACAGCCGCTTCGCCGGCACCGTGGCAGGCAAGCATTTTGACTTTGGCGGCGTGGACTACAAGTTCACCGACAAGATCACCGGCAGCTACCACTTCGCTCAACTCGACGAAGTCTACAACCAGCACTTCCTCGGTGTTGTCGCTTCGCAACCGTTCGGCCCCGGCACTTTCGGTACCGACCTGCGGTTTGCCATCAGTGACGATGAGGGCGCGGCCCGTGGCGGCAAGATCGACAACAAATCCCTGAACGGGCTGGTGAGCTACGCCTTGAGCGGGCATAAACTCAGCGCCGGCTATCAGCGCATGTCCGGTGACAGCGCCTTCCCCTACGTCGATGGCAGCGATCCGTACCTGGTCAACTTCGTGCAGATCAATGACTTTGCCGGCGCCGAAGAACACTCCTGGCAGGCACGTTACGACTATGATTTCGCCAAACTCGGCGTTCCCGGCCTGAGCTTCATGAGCCGTTACGTGAGCGGCGACAACATCAAGCTCAAGAACGGTGATGAAGGCAAAGAGTGGGAACGCAACACCGAGATCAAATACGTCGTACAAAGCGGCGCCCTCAAGGACGTTGCCGTACGCC
>NZ_JBFTMK010000134.1:0-10929 GCF_056396965.1 Pseudomonas sp. 05N434 | reverse complement strand
AACTAACCTCCCGTTAGCGCTCAGTTTTTATCGAGGTCCACGTTTTTCGTCTCGCGCAAACACATCATCCCCACCACCAGGCTCACCCCGGTAATCACCACCGGGTACCACAACCCGTAAAAGATGTCCCCGGTGTACACCACCAGGGCAAACGACACCGTCGGCAGGAAACCACCAAACCAGCCGTTGCCGATGTGATAGGGCAGGGACATCGAGGTGTAGCGAATGCGGGTCGGGAACAGTTCGACCATCAGCGCCGCCAGCGGGCCGTAGCACATGGCGGAGATGATGATCAGCGCGACGATCAACACCACGATCATCGGTTTATTGATCAGCTGGATGTCGGCTTTTGACGGATACCCGGCCAGGGTCACTGCGCCACGCAGGGCCGCTTCGTCAAAGCCGTCGAGCTTCACGTCACCGACGCTCACCTGCACGCCGCTGCCGGTCGGGGCCGCTTCGCTGTTGTAGGGCAGGCCTTGTTTGACCAGGAAGGTTTTGACCTTGTCGCACGGGCTATCAAATTTCGCCTTGCCCACCGGGTCGAACTGGAAGGTGCAGGTGGCCGGGTCGGCCAGCACGGTGATAGGTGCCTGACGGCTGGCCTGGTCGATGGCCGGGTTGGCGTAGTGGGCGATGGACTTGAAGATCGGAAAGTACAGTGCAGTCGCCAGCAGCAGGCCGATCATCAGCACCGGTTTGCGCCCGACTTTATCCGACAGCCAGCCGAAGAAAATGAAGAACGGTGCGCCAATGATCACGCTGACAATCAGGAGGCTGTTGGCCAGGGCCGGGTCCATTTTCAGGAACTGCGTGAGGAAGAACAGCACGTAGAACTGCGCGGCATAGAAGGTCACCGCTTGCCCGGCGTTGATGCTGAACAGGGCGATCAGCACCACTTTAAGGTTTTCCCATTTGCCGAAGGAGTCGCGCAGCGGCGACTTGCAGAGTTTGCCTTCCTCTTTCATTTTCACGAACGCAGGCGACTCGTGCAGGCTCAGGCGAATCCAGGTGGAAATGCCCAGCAGCACGATCGAAAACAGAAACGGAATACGAAAGGTTGCCAGGCCCATGAGGACGATGGTCGCGAGGAACGTGTATTTACGCCCRATCATGTCCCCCAACCGTCCGAACACCAACGCACCGAATGGGCGCACGATGAAGCCGGCGGCGAAGGCCATCAGCGCGAAAATGAACGCCGTGGTGTCGTTGACCCCGGCGAAGAACTGTTTGCTGATGACCGCCGCGAGGGCGCCGTAGAGGAAAAAGTCGTACCACTCGAACACCGTCCCCAGGGACGAGGCGAAGATGACTTTCTGGGTTTCCTGACTGGTGCCCGCGCTGCGGACGGCTTCCAGGGGCTGAACATGTTCTGACATATCGGTATCCCTCACAGTGATTGTTTTTGTTGTTCCACTGTCGACGCCAGCCTTGTGGGCGGGTGCCGCTATTCCTTTGCTCAAGAGACTGCGGTCAGTGCTTTTTCGTCAGGGGCAAAACTCCTTGCGGTTGTTTCGAGGATCAGTTGCGCGGCTTTCTCGGCGATCATCAATGTCGGCGAGCAGGTGTTGCCCGAGGTGATGCGCGGCATGATCGAGGCGTCGGCGATGCGCAGGCCGGGGATTCCATGCACGCGCAGCTCAGCGTCGACTACTGCGTCCGCGTCGTTGCCCATCCGGCAGGTGCCCACCGGGTGGAAAATGGTGGTGCCGATGCGGGCGGCGGCTTCGTGCAATTGCTCTTCGCTCTGCAAACTGTCGCCGGGCAGGTATTCCACCGGTTTGAACGCTTGCAGGGCGGGGGCGCGAACGATGCGGCGGGTCAGGCGGATGGCGTCGGCTGCCACGCGCAAGTCTTCGGGATGGCTCAGGTAATTGGGCTGAATCAGCGGCGCTTCTCGCGGGTCGGCGGAACGAATGTCTATGCGCCCACGGCTTTGCGGGCGCAGATCGCAGACCGACGCGGTGAAGGCGGGGAAGGCGTGCAGCGGTTCGCCAAAACGCTCCAGCGACAGGGGTTGCACGTGGTATTCGAGGTTCGCCGAGGTCTGTTCCGGCCCCGAACGGGCGAAGGCGCCGAGTTGGCTTGGGGCCATGGACAATGGGCCGCTGCGGTCATACAGATAACGCAGGCCCATGCCCATCTTGCCCCACAACGTGCCGGCGATCTGGTTCAGGGTGCGGGCGTTTTCCAGTTTGTAGATCAGCCGCAGTTGCAGGTGGTCCTGCAGGTTGCCGCCCACGCCGGGCAGTTCATGGGCAACGCCGATGCCGAGTTGTTGCAACAGCGGGCGAGGGCCGATGCCGGAACGCTGGAGGATGCCCGGTGAACCGACGGAGCCGGCACACAGGATGATTTCCTTGCGCGCCTTGAAGGTTTTCGCCTTATCTTGCCAACGGGCGCTGATCGCCGAGGCACGGCCGTTTTCCAGCAGCACGCGGTCGACTTCAACATCAGTCAGCACCGTGAGGTTGGTGCGGTGACGGACCGGTTTGAGAAACGCCTTGGCCGCGTTCCAGCGCACCCCGGCTTTCTGGTTGACCTGGAAATAGCCGCAGCCTTCGTTGTCGCCCTGGTTGAAGTCATCGATGCTGGCAATGCCGCTTTGTTCGGCAGCAGTGCGGAAGGCATCGAGAATCGGCCACGACAGACGTTGCCGCTCGATCCGCCATTCGCCGGCGGCGCCGTGAAACTCCGAATCGCCGGCAAAATGGTTTTCGCTCTGTTTGAACAGCGGCAGCACGTCTTGCCAGCCCCACCCAGGATTACCCTCGGCCGCCCAGCCATCGTAGTCGCCAGCCTGGCCGCGCATGTAGATCATGCCGTTGATCGAGGAACAGCCGCCGAGTACCTTGCCGCGCGGGTAGCTCAGGGCGCGGCCTTGCAGGCCCGGTTGCGACTCGGTCTTGAAACACCAGTCGGTGCGCGGGTTGCCGATGCAGAACAGGTAACCCACGGGGATGTGAATCCACGGATAGTTGTCGCGGCCGCCGGCTTCGAGCAGCAACACGCGGTGTTGCGGGTTGGCTGACAGTCGATTGGCCAGCAAACACCCGGCCGGCCCGGCGCCGACCACGATGTAATCGTATTCATCAAGGGAAGTCTGCATCCCTGACCTCGTATTGTTGTTCTTGTTGTCAGTCATCCTAGTTGTTAGCTTTCGTTAAAAGAATGTTAGTTTTTGCGCAGCTGCTGTGCGTTTTTAAACAGCGTTGTTAACGGCATAACGTCAAGGATGGTTCATGTTCGACTGGAATGACCTGCGGTTTTTTCTTGAATTGCAGCGCAGCGGCCGCTTGCTGACCGCCGCCCGCCGCTTGAACACCACCCACGCCACCGTGGCCCGGCACATCGAGGCCATCGAAAAAAGCCTCGGCACCGCGCTGTTCGTCCAGCATGCCCAAGGCTACGAATTGACCCCGGCTGGCGAAGCGCTGCTCAAGCACGCCGAGGCCATGGAAAACGTCGCGCTACTGGCCCAGGAAGAAATCACCCAATCCACCGCGCCGCTGGGCAAGATCCGCGTCGGGGTAACGGAGGGGCTGGGCATCATGTTCCTCGCCAGCCGCATGAACGGCTTGTTCGAACGCTATCCGGGGCTGGAAGTGGAACTGGTGGCGGTGCCGCGCTTCGTCAGCATCCTCAACCGTGAAGCGGAGATCAGCATTCACCTGGAACGCCCGGCCGCCGACATGCTGGTCACCCGCAAACTCACCGACTATCGACTGGCGCTCTACGCCAGCCAAGCCTATCTGGACCGCTCGCCACCACTGCGCAGCCGCGAAGACCTCGGCCGCCATGCGTGGATCGGCTACGTCGACGACTTGTTATTCAGCCAGGAACTGATGTTCCTCAACAGCTTCTGCCGCAACCCCCAGGTGGTGTTTCACAGCACCAGCGTCATCGCCCAACAACAGGCCGCACGCTCGGGTCTGGGGATCGCCGTGCTGCCGTGCTACATGGCCAGCGCTGATCCTGAACTGGTGCCGTTGCTGCCGGACGAAAGCATCCAGCGCAGTTATTGGATCAGTACGCGGCGCGAGCTGCACAAGTCGGTGCGGCTGCGGGTGTTGTGGGATTACGTGGTGGAGTTGTGTGAGCGTGAGCAGGCTCTGCTGCGAGGCTCCATTCCTTTGTAGGAGCGAGCGGTGCTGCGATCCGACTTGCCTGCGAAGGCGTCAGGTCTGGCACACCGCGTTATCGTTCTTCGCGGGCTAGCCTCGCTCGGGTAATGGAATCTTGAGTCAGTGAGAAACCTGTGGCGAGGGAGCTTGCTCCCGCTTGAGTGCGTAGCACTCATAAAAATCGGCGATTGTTCAGATTTTGGGGCCGCTACGTAGCCCAGCGGGAGCAAGCTCCCTCGCCACAGAGTGTTCAATGGTGCTGGTCAACAGGAATGGACAGCGTCGCCCGCAACCCACCTTCTGGCGGATTGACCAGGGTAATCCGCCCACCCAGCCGTGTCGCGATGGTGTTGACGATGGCCAGGCCCAAGCCTGCGCCGCCGGTGTTTCCACGGCTGTAAAAGCGTTCGAACAATCGTGCGCGATCCGCTTCGTCGATGCCCGGTCCCTGGTCCTGGACGCTCAAATTGTAGAACCCGTCGTCCTGGCTCAATTGCACGGTGATGACGCCATGCTCCGGCGAAAAATTCGCCGCGTTGGTGACCAGGTTGTTCAGGGCGATGTCGATGGTGCCGGCGTCGGCGAGGACTTTGAAAGGCCGATCCTCGGCGTCGAAAGCCAGTTCCAGGTTCCTGCTCAGTAACCAGGGTGTGAGCTGGGCCAGGCTGGCGCGCACGATTTCACTCAGGTCGATGCTGTGCAGCACCGGCGTCACAGCCTTGGGTTCGAGACGGGCCATGGTCAGCAATTGATTGACCAGACGGCTGGCGCGGTCGACCCCGGCAATCAGAAACGCCAGGGACTCACGACGCTCCTGTTCCGTGCCGGCTTCCAGCAGGTTTTGCGCATGCACCCGCAACACGGCCAGTGGCGTACGTAATTCGTGGGCGGCGTCGGCGATGAAGCGCCGCTCACGGCCAAGCACCTCTTGAATTTGCGCGAGCATCCGATTGAGCGCCGCTTGCATCGGTTCCAGTTCGCTGGGCAACGGGGTCAGTTGCAACGGCTCCAGAGAACCGCTGTGCCGTGCCCGCAACGTTGCCGCCATATCGGCCAGGGGTTTGAGCCCCCAGCCAATGGCCAGCCAGACCATGGCCGCCAGCATCAGGCTGCCCAGCACATTGGGCCACAGGGTGTGACGCACGATCCGGTCGACCAGGTCTGCACGCACGTCGTCCCGTTCACCGACCCAGATGCGCAGGTCATTCTCTTTGTCTTCGAGCACGAACACCCGCCAATGACGGCTGCTCAAATCCACCACATCGCTGAAACCATGTGTCGTCGGCGGCACGGTGAAGGAGGGGGCGCTGGCGGTGTGCACCAGCACTTCGCCTTTGCTATTCCACACCTGAAAGGCAATTTTGCCTTCATAGGGGTGACCATCGACGCCCGGCACCGCTTCACTCAAGGCCTTGTTGAACGCTTGATACAGTTCGGCGTGTTCATGGCTGGCCAGCGGCATGCGCATCACACCCTGCAGCAGCCGGGCATTCTGCGCCAGTTGGGCGTCGTAGACTTCGGCGATTTCGTGATTGCTGTCGTGCAGGTTGAACACGCTGAGGATTGCCAACCCCGTCAGCATCAGGCCGATGATCAGCGTCAGGGTGCGACGCCGGATCGAAGTCATCGACGCTCCTCCACCAGATAACCCACCCCACGAATGGTGCGGATCAGGTCGGTGGAGAACTTCTTGCGCAAGTGATGGATGTGCACTTCCAGGGTGTTGCTTTCGGCTTCTTCGTTCCAGCCGTAAAGCAGTTGCATCAGGTGATCGCGGGTCATGACCCGGCCCGGAGGCGAGAGCAATTCATGGAGCAGTTGATATTCCTTGGGCGTCAGCGCCACCGGTTCGCCCTGATAGCTGACTTGCTGGGTGCCGGGGTTCAGGCAGATGCCAGCGTGTTCGATCAGCACTTGCGCGCGACCGGCACTGCGGCGCAACAAAGCTCGCAGGCGAGCCTTGAGTTCGGCCAGATCGAAGGGTTTAACCAGGTAATCGTCGGCGCCGGCATCCAGCCCGGCGATGCGGTCTTCAGTGGCATCCCGAGAGGTGAGGATCAGCACCGGCAGGTTCGAACCGCTGTCACGCAAGCGGCGTAGCACTTCSARACCGTCCATGCGCGGCAGGCCGAGGTCGAGCACGGCCACATCGAAGGTTTCGCTGAGCAGTGAATGCAAGGCGTTGCTGCCGTCCTGCAGCCAGTCGACGGTGTAACCCTCACGGCCCAGGGCCTGATGAATGCCCTCGCCAAGGGCTACGTCATCCTCGATCAGTAATAAGCGCACACGGGACTCCTGTCAGTCGAGTTTCTTGTTCACGTCACCCAGTAATGCTTCGATCTCTTTGCGACGCCCGGCGTCGGCGCTTTCCCGGCCAGGACGGGGCGCGGCGTGCAGGGCTTTTTGCAGGGCATCCCGAGCTTCACCATAGCGCTTTTGACGGTAAAGGTGATCACCCCAGAAGTACAGGCTGTCGATGCCGGTCGGGTTCAGGTCCAAGGCCTGCTTCAACAGTTTTTCGGCCTTGTCGGCGTCGCCGAAACCGATAGGCCAGCCGGGCACCCGATCATACAGCGCCGCGAGGCTGGTGTAGGCCGAGCCTTGYAGGGCCTTGGGATCGATGGCCAGGGCTTTTTCCAGATCGACTTTGGCGGCCTTGGCCTTGCTCAGGGCACCGAGGCCTCCCTGGGCGCCGGCCCAACTGCTGGTGACGATGCCGGACCAGATCCACGCTTCGGCCAGGGACTGGCGTTCCCGGGTGAACGCCGAGGCCTGGGCTGCGAGTTTTTCGAAGGCGGCGCTGCGCTGTTCGGCAGGCAATTCGTACTGGATGTGCGCCCAGCTTTGTTGAATGGCATTGAGGCGCTGCTGATCGGCGGCTTCCAGCGCCCAGACGCTTTGGCTCAGCACGGCGAGCAACAAGCAAGTGAGAATTTTCTTCATGGTTTGAGGCTCTCCTTATCGGGCTTCTGACTCAGGCGACGGATCAGCGGCAATTGCTTGCGCAAGCCACGGTCCACCAGATGCGGCAACAGACTGTTCAGGCGCACGAAAAAGCGTTCCGGCCAGCCCAGGTACAAGTCGCGACGGTCACCGGCAATGGCGTGGATGACCGCCGAGGCAACGGTTTGCGGGTCGTCGACATTGGCTTTGAGCGCATCGTTCAGCGCTTGGGCCGCCGCACTGTTCATGCTGGTGCGGGTCGCTCGGGGGGCGACGTAGAGCACGTTGATCCGGGTATCGGCCAGTTCCCGGCGCAGGGCTTCGGAGAAACCGCGCAGGGCAAACTTGGTGGCGCAATAGCTGGCGTAACCGGGGTAGCCGATGGAGCCGTAGGTCGAACCGACGTTCACCACCATGGCACTCTCGGCCTGCTTGAGCAGCGGCAGCAATAACTTGGTCAGGCTGATCGGCGCGCCGACGTTCACCGCGAGCATGGCGTTGATCTCGCTGTCATCGAGTTGTTCGAGCATGGCGAAGTGATTGACGCCCGCGGCATTGATCAGCAGGTTGATGCCGCCGATGGCCTCGGCCGCCGCCAGCACTTTGCGCCGGTCGTCGGGCAGGGTCAGGTCCGCCCCGACCCAGCGCAACTGCTCCGGGTAGCGCTCGAGCAAGGGCTCCAGCGACTCTCGATGCCGGGCCACGGCCAATACGTGTGCACCACTGGCACACAGGGTGCCGGCGATGGCCAGGCCGATGCCGCCACTGGCGCCGGTCAATACCACGCGAGCCTCAGACGGGCGCATGCAGATTCTCCCCATCGCGCGGCAGGCCACGGAACATGTCGGTGTAGAGCGTGTACACGACCTTTGAGGCATGAATCACCGCAGCCTGGTCGGCCGGGTCTTCGAGCAGGTTCATCAAGCGGCGGTAGGTCTGCATGTGTTCGATATCCAGTGAGCCGTGGGAGCTCAGGTAGCTGAAGGCGGTCTCCGGCAGCGCCAGGCGTTCGCGGATGCTGCCGGCCGCGTGGGTGGCCAGGGCGATGCTGGTGCCTTCCAGCACGTTGACCATGCCGAACAGGCCCACCGGGTTGTCCCGGGCAATCAGGTCGTAAAGAAAGCTGACCATCAACTCGATCGGCAGCGATGGACGACCATCACGCACGGCGTCTTTGTCGCCGCCACAGGCTGCGATGTCGTCGAGCACCCACTGTTCGTGGCCGTATTCGTCCTCGATGTACTCGCACACCGCTTTGCGCAGCCATTCCAGACGCTGCGGCAGACGTGCGCCGCACGCCATCATCAACGGCACGGTATGGCGCACATGGTAGTAGGCCTGGGTGAGGAAGGCGCGGTAGCTGTCCAGGCTCACGTTGCCCTCAAGGGCATCGCGGATGATCGGCAGATTGAACAGCTCGTGGCGTTCTTGATAGGTGGCTTCTTGCAGCGTGTCGAAAAAACTCATGGTGCAGATACCTCGGGGAAAACGGATTCAGTGAGCAGCGCCCGGTAACGTTCGACAATGGCATCGCGGCGCGGTCGGCCATTGGCGGTCAGCAAGCCGTTGGCGGGGGTGAACGGTTGATCGAGACGGGTCCAGTGATGAACCTGAGCGTAATCGGGCAAGGCCTCATTGGCCTGGGCCACGGCGGTGGCCAGTTCTTCATCGGTGCAGTCCGGCCGATGGGGCCAGAGCAGGGCGTGGTTGCTCGGCATCGCTTCGCCGTAGACGAACGCCTGGGCGATGTGGCGACGCTGGGTGAGTTCGGCCTCGACCCATTCCGGGTTGACGTTGCGGCCGAAACTGGTGATGAACTGATGCTTCTTGCGCCCGTTGAGGTAGAGAAAACCTTCCGGGTCGAACTCGCCGAGATCGCCGGTCGGCCACCATTCATCGTGGTAGGGCGCTTGCCCCAGATAGCCGAGCAGGGTCGAGCCCTTGACCAGCACTTCGCCGTCGTCGGCCAGGCGAATTTCGACATGGGGCAGGGGCCGGCCGACGCTGCCGGGGCRGTGTGCTCCGGGGCGATTGAGGCACACCACCGACGCACATTCTGACAATCCGTAACCTTCATACACTGGCATGCCGATGCGTTGGGCACGATGCAGCAGTTCTTCGGAAACCCGCGCACCGCCCACGGCGGCAAAACGCAACGATTGGGGGTTGAACGCTTTTTGCTCGGCGGCGCTGACCAGCATCAGCAGCAACTGTGGCACCAGGATCAAGCTCTCGGGCGCGCGGGAGGCCAGACACCCCAACAAGCGCGGCACATCGACACCGCTGGCCCCCTGAATGCCCAGGGTTTTCTGGCTCGGCACGCTCAGGGTCGCGCCGGCATACAGCGCGGCATAACAACCGAGGTTTTCCAGCAGGATCGCCAGGGGCAGCAGTGCCAAGTGATGTCGCGGATGGGTGGGCTTGCTCGCCTGATCCAGTTCACGGGCCACTCGCAAAAGGCTTTCGGCGCTCAGGCATACACCTTTGGGTGTGCCGGTGGTGCCGGAAGTGAAGGTGAGTTTGGCGGTGCCTTCGGGGATGAGGTTCGGGCCGCTGAAGGAACGACGCCAGAATTCGCCTGTGTGTTCGTAGCCGGCCCCTTGCAGTTCGGCGCCCAGTTCCGGCTCGGCAATCACCCGTTCGGCCTGGCTCTGTTGCAGGCAATGAATGCGTTGTGCCGGGCTGAAGAAGGGCGGCAACGTCAGGCAGGTCAGGCCTTCGAACAGGATGGCCAGGTCCCAGAGCATCGCCTCGGTACCGTTGTCCAGGGCCAGCGCGACCACTTTGACGTGCTCATCACGAAGACGCTGTTGGCGATCCGTGACCTCGGCGTACAGCGTGGCGTAGTCGAGTTTCAACTGATCGCCCCACAGGGCGACGGCGTTGCCTTTGTGTTCGGCGTGATGGCGCAGGGTTTGTTTGAAACGCTCCATTTCAGGCGACATGGCTGGACTCCTCAAGGGAGGTTGGCAGCCCCAGGCGATTGAACAGGCCGATGTTGCGCAAATGAATGAAGCCGGCGCGGATGTTGCCGACATGCACCCATGGCTGGCTCTCGTAATAACTGCCCCAGTGGTGACGGTCGTCGCCCAACCGCTCGGGATCGGCGGCGCAGAGCGTCACCGGCTTCAAACCCAGGCGATGAAAACTGTTTACCAGCCCGATGTTGCCGGTGAACGCCACCCATTCCAGCCCGCCCATGGCCAACAGATAGGTGATGGCGACGATGCTCAGCCGCGCGCTACCGGTATCGCTGGCTGCGAGGTTACCGACCTCGACAATCCCGGCCCGGTCCACCGGTTGGCCGGCAGCGGCGCTGATCAGCGGATCGATCGCCTCGTCCAGGTAACGCTCCAGAAACAAGGGTTCGGCACTGGCCAGTCGTAGGCCGGCCACCGCACACAGCGTGTCGGACTCATCGCTCAGGCCGAACAGTTGTGGCATGAAATGGCGGATATCGGCGCCATGGGCCTTGCGAAAACGCTGCTGGATAAAAGCTTCGAAGACGGGTCGCTGGGTATCGTCCGGCAAGGCCCTGGCCAGACTCATCTGCGAGGTTTCGGCTTGACCGAAGTGCAGGGGCAGAGGAATGTTCCAGTCAAAATCGTGCATGGGTAAGAACGCCTCCCCGAGTCAGTTTGGGGGGAGTATCAAAGGCGATTCTTAACGAAGTCTGAAGGTTATCTTCAGATTGTCTTAAGACTGGACAGGCAGGGTGGCGCCGGTCGGTTCGACGAAACCGGATCCAGGCTGCACGAAATGAGTCGGCAGCCGCCACCGATCTTCAAGAGGCTCTGTATGACCCGAGATTCAGCAGTACACCGGTATGGAAAACTCTCGATCACCTTGCACTGGCTGATGT
>NZ_JBFTMK010000133.1:0-9879 GCF_056396965.1 Pseudomonas sp. 05N434 | reverse complement strand
GCATGGACTCGATACCGATCGAGGACAGCGGGAACATTTCCCGGCTGCGCAGAACGGCATCATTGAATGCCGGGACGTTGTTGATCGATTCGACATCGACCAGGACCGTATCGACGATGATCTGATCGCCAACCACCGCGATGTAAATCGGCAAGCCACCGAAATCGTTCATTTCCAGCTTGATGCTGGATTCGGAGCCTTGAACGAGGGAGAGGGTGATTTCGTTCGCAACCACTTCGTCGAGGGCCTGGAGGGCGCTGTAGAGGCGATCGATGTTCCAGTTATTACCTGCGCTCATGTAATTCTCCGACATGAATGAGCCAGCCAGAATCGGTTGGCGTAGCTGTTTCTCCATCTGCTTGAGCAGGCTTCGATTTTCGGGAAGCACCCAAGTCTCGTGTTTCACATAGCCGGCGGCACCCAGGCCCGCGCGCATCTGCTTCATGTAAAAGCTCGATGGTTTTTTCGCGGAGGGTTTCGAGCGCTCTCCTTTGCGGCTCGCTGAATCGGTAACAGACCCGGTAGGCGGATCTGATGGAGAGCTGCTTTTCATGGTGCTGATCCCGTTGTGAAAAACTCACGCGTGATAACACTACAGGCTATTTTTGCAGCCCTCAATAGCTCACGCGTGAGATTTTTCGACGGTTGCGCAGGTGTATGAAAAAGAAGGGAAGCAGCATGATTCCGATCAGTTAAGCGCAATCCTGTAGAACGAGCTTCTCATCTAACCAGCCAGAAAGTCATCGGTGGACACCACGCTGGCATAGGCAAAACCCAAAGCCGACATGAAGGCGGCGTGAACGTGGGCGGCCGGGACGGTGACGCCGTTGAACTCCAGATCAAGGGTGGCACAGGCGTCGTGGATCACCGTGACCGTATAGCCGAAGTCCGCTGCGGCACGGGTGACGCCGTCGATGCACATGTGGCTCATGCTGCCGACCACCACCAGGTGTTCGATGCCTTGCTGGTCGAGGATGGCCTTGAGTTCGGTTTCGCGGAACGCGTTGACGAAGTGCTTGAGCACCACCGGTTCATCGGCGCGGTTGAGGACTTTGGGGTGCAGCTTCGCGCCGTCGGAGCCCGGAGTGAAGAACGGCGCGGCGTCGGAGGTGAATTCGTGGCGGATGTGCACCACCGCGTCACCGGCCTCGCGAAAGGCCTGGATCAGCCGTGCAGCGTTGTCTGCGGCGGCATCGGCGCCCGCCAAAGGCCACTTGCCCTGGGGGAAGTAGTCGTTCTGGATATCGACTACGATGAGTGCTTGCTTGGCCATGAGTGTTTCCTCGAAGTGCTTGTTGGGTGTGATTCAAGTATCAGGTTCTGCAGGCCGTCCGAGGATTGGCCGCACCGACAATAGAAGGGGGAAAACTGACAATGGGCGTAGAAAGGGCAGTCGTCGAATTGGGCGTGCTGATCTATCCCGGCGCGCAGATGGCGGCGGTGCATGGGCTGACGGATCTGTTCGGGGTGGCCAACCGGATTGCCGCCGAGCATCAGACAGCGCAGTTGCCGTTGTTGCGGGTCAGTCATTGGCGGGTCGAGGGCGATCAGGTGCCAGAGCGGGTCTATGACAGTCAACCCGGCCCGGCCGAAGCGTTGGTCGCGGTGTTGATCCCGCCGTCGATTGGCGGCTTTTCCGAGGGCCAGGCACCGCAGGGGCTGATCCGCTGGATTCGTCAGCAACACGCCAGTGGTGCGACGTTGGGCGGGGTTTGCGTGGGGTCGATCCTGTTGGCTGAAAGCGGCCTGCTCGACGGCCGTAGCGCCACCACTCATTGGACCTCTGCCAAAGCCTTCGCCRAGCGTTACCCGGCGATCAAGCTCAAGGCCGACACGCCCATCGTCGACGACGGCGATCTGATCACCACCGCCGGGCTGATGGCCTGGTCAGAGCTGGGATTGCGCCTGGTGAACCGTTTACTGGGGCCGAGCATCGCCACCAGCACGGCACGCTTTCTGGTGGTGGAGCACAGCGACAGCGCGAGCGAATGCGGCAGTAATTTTTCACCGATTCTCAGCCATGGCGATGCCTCGATTCTCAAGGTCCARCATTGGCTGCAAAGCACCGGGGCGGTCGATGTCTCGCTGGCGGCAATGGCCGAACGGGCGGGGCTGGAAGAGCGCACCTTCCTGCGGCGATTCCGTGCGGCGACCGGGTTGAAACCCACCGAGTACTGCCAGCACCTGCGCGTCGGCAAGGCGCGCGAGATGCTCGAATTCACCAACGGCACCATTGATCACATTGCCTGGACCGTGGGTTATCAGGACCCGAGTGCGTTTCGTGCGACGTTCAAAAAGATTACCGGGCTGGCGCCGAGTGATTACCGGACGCGGTTTGGCGTGACGCCGCCAGCTGTTGTGGCCCGGTAGCCAGAGCACGCCAGATCAAGAAAATGTGGGAGGTTTGAGTCGTGCAAAATGCCGGACTCCTGAAGGGCGTCGTGCATAATCAAACAGGCGTAATGCCATTACTGTCTGGGCAACCGGCTGATTTAACAGTCGTTCTTCATCAGCCGCCATTGGCCTGATCCCTGCACCCCTCCAGCTACATTTATCCAACGCAGATTGAAGGGGGACGCATGACCCCAACAAATCGCAAGAAACTGGTACTCGCCCATTCGGTACGGCCCGATGCCCCGCTGCACGAAGTTGAAACCAATCGGGCGCTGGCTCGTTGGCTGGCGCAGATCGTCGGGCTCGAATACGGCGGCAGTTACGACCCGCAACTGCACAGCGGTCGTGACCGCTATCTGTTGCCGACCCAGACGCTGGTGGGCGCCGCTATCGCCCGGAAGCTGGGCGTCAAAGGGCCGGAGGATTTGTGGGGCGGTTACGTCGACCACGATTTCATCTGCACCAAAGCCATCAGTCATGGGCTGTTGAACCGCTATGCGTTCGCGCCCGAAGGCTGGGCAACGTTGTTTTGCGAACGGGTGCGCAGCGTCGTGCTCGATGGCCTCAGCGT
This sequence comes from Pseudomonas sp. 05N434, assembly GCF_056396965.1. Classification (NCBI taxonomy): domain Bacteria; kingdom Pseudomonadati; phylum Pseudomonadota; class Gammaproteobacteria; order Pseudomonadales; family Pseudomonadaceae; genus Pseudomonas; species Pseudomonas sp. 05N434. Next base: position 6,914 of record NZ_JBFTMK010000133.1, on the reverse strand, counting down.
GTTCTCCCTGGACGATGCGCGCCCGGCGGCGGAGCACCTGCTCTACAGCGGCCCGATCCGCATCAAGCCTATTCACGCCTGCGCCGGACGCGGTCAGGAAGTGATCAAGAGCCTTGACCAGTTCGACGCCATCCTCGCTCGCCCCGAGGCCAAGACACTGTTCACCGAAGGCGTGGTGCTGGAGCAGGACTTGACCGAGGTGATCACCCACAGCGTCGGCCAAAGCTTCATCGGCGACAAAGTGCTGAGTTATTGCGGTGATCAATACTTGACCGAAGACGCTCAGGGCGAGCAGGTTTATGGAGGGTCCAACCTGTTGGTGGTGCAGGGGTATTATGAGGACCTGCTGGCGCTGGAACTGCCGGATGACGTGAGGCTGGCGATCCAGCAGGCACAGGTATTCGACAGTGCGGCGGATGAAGCCTACCCCGGTTTCTATGCTTCGCGGCGCAACTACGACATCGCCCAGGGGCTGGACTGCAACGGCCGACAACGCAGCGGCGTGCTCGAACAATCCTGGCGTTTGGGCGGTGCCAGCAGCGCTGAAGTCGCGGCGCTGCAAAGCTTCGTCCACGACCCCGGCCTGCGTGCGATTCGCGTGTCCTCGGTCGAAACCTATAGCGATCAAACGCTGCCGGCGAACGCTATCGAGGTGTACCGCGGGCCGGCGGAACACAGTGATTTTCTTCTCAAGTACGTGACGGTCAAATCCTATGACGGCTAGAAGCGAAACCATTCAGATCGACATCGACGATGAACAGATGAGCGGGACCTTCCTCAGCCCCAAATCGAAAGTCCCGGGGGTGCTTTTCGTCCACGGCTGGGGCGGTAGCCAGGAGCGCGACCTGGAGCGGGCCAAAGGCATTGCCGGATTGGGTTGTGTGTGCCTGACGTTCGACTTGCGTGGCCATACCGGCGGGACCGGCATTCCGTTGTCCAGGGTCACCCGCGAAGACAACCTGCGCGACCTGCTGGCAGCCTACGACCGTTTGCTCGCCCACCCGGCGCTCGACACCTCTGCGATCGCGGTGGTCGGCACCAGTTATGGCGGTTATCTGGCGGCGATCCTGACGACGTTGCGTCCGGTGCGCTGGTTGGCGCTGCGGGTGCCGGCATTGTATCGCGACGACTTGTGGCACACGCCCAAGCGTGAGTTGGACAARGCCGACTTGCGCGACTATCGCGGCACGCTGGTGCGCGCCGACAGCAATCGCGCGTTGCACGCCTGTTCGCAATTCACCGGGGATGTGTTGCTGGTGGAGTCCGAGACCGATGCCTATGTACCCCACGCGACGATCATGAGTTACCGCGCCGCGTGTCAGCAGACTCACTCGCTGACTCACCGGATCATCGATGGTGCGGATCACGCCTTGAGCGACCCGGTTTCGCAACAGGCGTACACCTCGATTCTGGTGGATTGGATCACCGAGATGGTGGTGGGTGAGCGGTTGAGCATCATTCAATCGAGTTGAGAGAGGCGGTGGTCTTGCGGTCGTTCGCGGGCAAACCACATCTCACCGAGGTTTCTTCGAGATCCGCAACGACTTGGCCTTGGCTTCCACCACCAGGTACATCACCACGGTTATCAGCAGCGGCAGAATGAAATAGATCGCCCGATAAGCGATCAACCCCGCCACCAGGCTGCCCCGCGATACTTCGTGCTGCARCAGCGCCACGAACACCGCCTCCAACACACCGAGCCCGGCCGGGATATGGGTGATGACCCCGGCAATGGCGCTGATCAGCAACACACCAAGCACCGGCGGATAGTCCAGTTTGCTCGGCAGCAACGTGAAGATCACCGCCGCCATCAGCGCCCAGTTCAGTGCGCCGAGGGCCAGTTGCAGGATTGCCATGCGTAGCGACGGCAGAATGATATCCACGCCGCGAACCGACCATTTCCGGCGCCTGGAATACCGGCAGGCCGCCAGAYATCCCATGCTCAACAACAGCAACAAAATCCCCACGTCCTGCAGTGCATTGCTGCTCACTTTCCAGCCCGGCGGCATTCGCATCAGGCCGCTGCTGAACACCGCGCCGGCAATCACCATGTAGCCGAACCAGTTGGTCGCCAGGCTCAGCCCGAGGATTTTTGCGATGTTGCCTTTGCTCACGCCGAGCCGCGAATACAGCCGATAACGCATGGCGACGCCGCCGACCCAGGCGCTCAGGTTGAGGTTGAAGGCATAGCTGATGATCCCCACCGGGAGGATCTGCCGCCAAGTCAGGTTCTGCCGGATGTAGGTGCGCCCGATCAGGTCGAAACAGGCATAGACCAGAAAGCTTGCCAGGGTCACACCTGACGCAATGATCAACGTGCGTACTTTGAAATCAGCCAGGGTATCGAACACTTCGTTCCATTCGATGCGCTGGGCGAGCATCGTGAACAATACGATCAGCGCCAGGAAAAACAGCATCGTCAGCGGCCTTTTCCAGCGGTGCCAGTGGTGTTTGCCCGGCGTGTCGGAGTGCGACGCAGGCTGCGCTTGGGAATGGCTCATGCCTTGGCGCTCCCGGGTGGGTGGATGAAGGGCTTCAGGTGCGGTTTATGCGCCGGCAACCAACCGGCCCATGCGGGGAAATGCCGCAGGAAGTGAAACACCAGAAAGCCGATGGTCATGTCCCAGATTCGCCCGCGAGGGGCTGTGTCCACCGACATGACCTTGCAATGGTTGCTGCTCAACTCGTCGAGACGCTCGTACAGATCGCGGTTGAAGATACGGTCGCGGATCAGCACGTTGGCTTCCAGGTTCAGGGACAGGCTCAGCGGATCGAGGTTGCTTGAGCCGACAGTGCTCCAGTCCTCGTCGACCAGGGCGACTTTGCCGTGCAGTGGGCGGTCGCAATATTCGTAGATCACCACCCCGGCCCGCAGCAGGTAATCGTAGGTCATGCGCGCGGCGAGCCTGGCCACCCGCAGGTCCGGTTGTCCCTGAAGAATCAGGCGCACCTCGACCCCCCGGCGTGCCGCATTGCGAATCTCGCGCAGCAGCCGATAGCCTGGAAAGAAGTAGGCATTGGCGATCACCACGCGACGCCGGGCACTGCGCAGCACCTGCAAATACACCTCTTCGATATCGTTTGGGTGTTCTGCGTTGTCGCGATACACCAGCCGCACCTGACCGTCATGATCGCTGACCGCCAGTTCAGCGTGCCGCTGCCTGCGGCGCTGCCACCAGTATTTGGCCCGAGCCGGTCGACCGCTTTTTAGCAGGGCGAAATGATGAATATCGGCCACTGCCGGGCCTTGCACTTCAACCGAATAATCCTGCTTGGCCTCGGGGCCGAAGTCGGCCAGATGGTCGGCGGAAAAATTGATCCCGCCGAGGAACGCAATCGTGCCGTCGACCACCACAATCTTGCGGTGCAGACGGCGGAACCAGTTGGTGCGGATGCCCAGGTGACGCGGGGCAGGGTCGAATATTTGCAGGTGCACGCCTGCGTTGCTCAGGGCGGCGAGGAACGCCGTACTCAGTTCGCCACAACCAAAGCCGTCGAGACTGACCGTGATACGCACACCGCGTTGCGCCGCTTCAATCAGGATCTGTTGAAGCTCATTGCCGACCTTGTCTTCGAACAGAATGAAGGTTTCCAGGAGGATTTCCCTCTGGGCCTGGCGCAGCACTTCAAACACCCGTGGAAAGTACGCCTCACCGTTTTCCAGCAACTCGACCCGGTTGTTACCGTGCCAGCCGTATTCAACTTCAGTCACCGCAGGCTCGCGCACGGGGGGAGGAGGGGAGACGTGTTCGACCGTGGTTTTTTCCATCGATGGGCTGCTCATAACTCGATCTCCACCGACAGGGGCGCATGGTCGGAAAGGTGTGACCAGGGGCGTGCCGCCAGCACTTGCGGATGGCTGGCCTTGAGATGGCGCACGTAGATGCGGTCCAGGCGTAACGCCGGCAAACGCGCGGGGAAACTGCGCGCCGGTTTGCCATGCTGCTCGGCAAAGACCTCACGCAAACCGCAAGGCTTGAGCAACGCATCGGCGCGTTGGCGCCAGTCGTTGAAGTCGCCGGCGACCACCACCGGGGCATCTTGCGGTAACTCTTCCAGGCGTCGGATCAGCAGCTTGAGCTGTGCCGTCCGGTGGCTTTCGCGCAGACCCAGATGGACGCAAATGGCATGCACTTCCCGGCCATCGCCGGGCATCCGCAACACGCAATGCAGGACTCCACGGTTTTCATGGCCGCTGATGGACACGTCGAGGTTGTCGTGGCGAATGATCTGGAATTTCGACAACAGTGCATTGCCGTGATCGCCCGCCGGGTAGACCGCGTTGCGCCCGTAGGCGAATTGCGGCCACAGGCTATCGGCAAGGAATTCGTACTGGGGCATCGCCGGCCAATTGTTGTAGCGCTGGGGATGCTGTTCGTGGGTGCCGTGGACCTCCTGCAAAAACACCACATCGGCGGACACACTGCGCACCGCTTCGCGCAACTCGGGCAGGATGAAGCGCCGATTGAGTGCGGTAAACCCCTTGTGGGTGTTGACCGTCAGCACGGTGAAGCGGCTCACGGCATTGATGATGGGTTGCTGTTCATCCGTTCCGCCGACCGGTTCGGGAATGCTCATGGCAGCGCTCCTTCGGCAACCGGCTCGCCGGGGGCCGTGACAAGGTCTTTGTCGAGATGCAAACGCTCAAGCAGGTGGCGGGCATCGAAGGGCGCGCGGACTTTGATGTCGTTATCGAAATAGCAGAACACTTCCCGGGATCTGCGAGTCTTGGGTTTTTGCCGGGGCGCGATCAATTGCGGATCTGCCGGTTGCTGGCCGTGATGCCAGGCCTCGATCCGCTCGCTCCAGCGTTGCAGCGCTTGAGGGGTGTAACCGCTGGCGTAGAGTTCTTCGGCGCCGTGCAGGCGCAGGTAGACGAAATCGCTGGTGAGGTCTTCGCGGTACGGCCATTTGCCGGCGGTGTCGGCAATCACCAACGCGGTGTTGTAGCGTTTGAGCAGCCGGACGAAGGCCGGATCGACGAAGCTTTCGTGGCGAATTTCCACGGCATGACGCACTGGTTTTTTGCCGTAGGCCTTCATGCTGGCGTGACCGTTCAGACGTGGTTCGTGCTGGCGGGCAAGGGCGGCGGCCTGTTCGGTGTCGTGGGGCAGTTGTTCAAGAAAGTGTTCGAACAGCTCCGGGTCGAATTTGAAGCTGGGCGGGAACTGCCAAAGGATCGGGCCGAGTTTTTCCTTGAGTTCCAGCACCCCGGAGGCGAAGAAATTCGCCAGGGGTTTATGGATCTCCCGCAAGCGCTTGATGTGGGTGATGAAACGCGGCGCCTTGACGCTGAACACGAAGCCCGCCGGGGTTTCGGCGTACCACTGGGCGTAACGTTCGGGCCGTTGCAGGGCGTAGAATGATCCATTGATTTCGATGCTGTTGACCGCCCGTGACGCGAATTGCAATTCGCGTTTGTGGGTCAGCCCCTTCGGGTAGAAGGCTCCCCGCCAGGGCGTGTAGCGCCAGCCTGAAATGCCGATATGAATCGCCGCCATGTCGCCTCCCATCCTCGGACAGCCCTGTCTTTTGATGACTGCCGGGTGTGCGAGAAAGTTTCGACGGGGCTACGGACGGTAAAAGCAAAAGATCGCAGCCTTCGGCAGCTTCCCACAGGCGTGCAGGAGTTGCCGAAGGCTACGATCTTTTGATCTATCAGTGCCCGACAACGATCCGGGCCGAACCTTCAGCCGGCTCGGCATACACCGGACCCAATCGATCGAGACGACCACTCCAGGCGGTCAGTGCCAATGCCACCAACACCACCAGGCCACCGATCCACGCGGTATGGATCAGGCCCATATGCGCCACGATCAAGCCACCACCCCACGCACCACCGGCAATGCCGAGGTTGAATGCCGCGATGTTCAGGCCCGACGCCACGTCCACCGCATGCGGGGTGTGATGTTCGGCCTGACGCACCACATACACCTGCAGCCCCGGCACGTTGCCGAACGCCACCGCACCCCAGACCAGCACAGTGGCCAGGGCCAGCCATGGATTGGCGGCGGTGAAGGTCAGTGCGAACAGTACGGCGGCGAGCAGGGCGAAGATGATTTTCAGGGCGCCGATCGGGCCGCGTTTATCCGCCAGCTTGCCGCCCCAGATGTTGCCGACGGCCACCGAGATGCCGTACACCAGCAGCACCAGGCTGACGGTGCTGGCGCTGAAGCCCGCAATGTCCTGAAGAATCGGTGCCAGAAAGGTGAAGGCGATGAACGAGCCGCCGTAGCCGACCGCCGTCATGGCATACACCAACAACAGGCGCGGTTGCTTGAGCACTTGCAACTGCTGCAACAGCGAAGCCGGTTTGCTGTGGGCGATGTTCTTCGGTACGTAGAGCAGGCTGCCGATGAAGGCGATCACACCCAGTGCAGACACCGCGAGGAAGGTTTCACGCCAGCCGAAATGCTGACCGATAAACGTCCCCAGCGGCACGCCAGTGACCAGCGCCACAGTCAGGCCGGTGAACATGATGGCAATCGCGCTGGCGGCTTTTTCCTTAGGCACCAGGCTGGTGGCGATGATCGAGCCAATTGAGAAAAACACCCCGTGGGCCAGGCCGGTGACGATCCGCGCAATGATCAGCGACTCGTAGCTCGGCGCTTTCCAGGCCAACAAGTTGCCGAGGGTGAACAGCACCATCAGCGACAACAGCAGCAATTTACGCGGGACTTTGCCGGTGAGGGCGGTCAGCACCGGCGCGCCGACGGCCACCCCGAGTGCATACAAACTGACCAGCAAACCGGCGGACGGCAGGCTGACGCTGAGGTCGGCGCCGATGGTGGGTAACAGGCCAACGATGACGAACTCCGTCGTCCCGATGGCGAAAGCGCTAAGGGTCAGCGCCAGCAAGGCAATGGGCATGGCTGCAACTCCGATGGATTGATTGATGGAGCGCAGTGTCGGGG
>NZ_JBFTMK010000132.1:0-9884 GCF_056396965.1 Pseudomonas sp. 05N434 | reverse complement strand
CGGCAGCTCACCGGAAAGCACCCGCGCATACGCGGTTTGTTTCGGCACGATGGGCGCGTTTTTCGCCAGTTTCTGGAAGTAATCAATGGCCGGCGCGAAGTTATCCAGGGTCCCGCCCATCGCCTGATTAATGGCGACCGCGGACACGTAACCGACGAATGCACTGGATGGATCGAGGTAGCCGACCATGCCTTTGTACTCAGGCTTGAGCAGATCAGCCCAGCTCTGCGGCACCGGCAAGCCACCCAGCGCATCGACGTTGACCATGATTCCCAACGTGCCGGAATGAATTGCAAACCAGTGCCCCTGCGGGTCTTTCAACCCCGTCGGAATCTGCTCCCAGCCTTTGGGCTTATAAGTCCCGACGACTCCGGCTTTTTGTGCCTGTAAACCGAATGTCACGCCGTAATACACCACGTCCGCCACCGGCGCGGCGTGCTCGGCAACCAACTGCGCCAGAGCCTGGCCAGAGTTTTTATTGTCCAGCGGTACCTGCACACCTGTGGTGTCGGCAATGGCCTTGAGTTGAGTGCCCCAATCTGCCCATTCCGGTGGACAGTTGTAGCAAATCGCCGTTTCAGCGGCCTGGGCCAGGCTGGCCACACCGCACAGCCATAACGCAGCCAGGGTTTTAGTGAAGCGGGTCATCGAGTTTCTCCTCGTAGGGTTGAGTACTTTCGCCTGGCCGGACATGGCAAGGCAGGCAATGGGAAACCGGGGCAGCGCCAGCAATTTGTGCCAGCAATTGGTCAATGACCGTGCTGGCCAGCGTTGCAATTGGCTGCACCACGCTGCACAGCGTGGGGTGCATTTGCGTGCCCAGGGCGATACCGTCGAAACCGATCACTGACAGCTGCCCAGGCACATTCCAGCCGTGTCGGCGCAGTTCGGCGATCAGGCTGATCGCCAGCAAATCGTTGGAACAAACCAACGCGCTGGGCGCCTGTGGTCCGGACAAAAAAGGTTCAAGGGCGGCGAAATCGGCTTGGGTATGGGCGGGCATTTCGATCACCGGCAAGCTGTCGAGGCCGTGCTCACGCATCGCGTCGCCATAACCGGCGTAACGCAGACGGGCACGGTCAGACTGCAAGGCCGGGCCGGCGACCATGCCAATGCGCCGATGCCCAGCGTCCAGCAAATAGCGCGTGGCCAGTGCCATCCCGGCGCGGTTGTCGACCGACACCGCGCTGTAATCGGGATTGCCCGGTTGGTGATAAGCCAGCACAAACGGCGTGTCCTCGCTGGCGAGGCTTTGCAGCACGCGGTTGCTTTCGGCATCGGTAACGGTCAGCACCAGCCCGTCAACCCGCTGGCGCAACAACTCCTCGACCACCGCGCTTTCACGCTCGCTGTTGTAATCGGTGGTCGCCAGCAACAAATTGTAGCCACGCAAACGCGCGGCCCGCTCCATTGCCTGGAATTGCTCGGCGAACACCGGATTGAGGAGATTGGGGACCACCACCCCGATCAGGTTGGTGGTTTGCAAACGCAGTTGACGGCCGAGGCGATTGGGCCGAAAACCCAGTTCGCGGGCAGCGGCGAACACTTGCTCGCGGGTCGCCGGACGCACCACTTCAGGGGAGGCGAAGGTCCGCGCGGCAGTCGCCCGCGATACACCTGCCAGTCGTGCAACTTCTTTCAAATCAGTCATTGTCGCTCGCTTGAGATCGATCTCATTCGCGAGAACATTACTCAGCGAACATGGCGTTCATGCGATTAAAAGATGACATTTTGATGTCAATCGCGGCATCCGATTACGCCCCACCCGCTCAACGGATTTGAGCACAGGCGCACCTGTCAGACCTTCAGCGATCCCGCAGAAATAGACTGGGTGTGTTTCCTCCCCCCACGTCCAGAGTCCGTGATGTCTTGCTCTGGGCTACGAGCGAAAAAATGATAAATGTTCTAGTTAGTGAATTATTGTGAAGCCATTATGGTGGCGATTAATCCCCACTGATCAAACCCATACAAACTCCAACCGAGCTCACTGAATGAACATCCTGAGCCGCTCTGAATTCTCGACCAAACTGCTGACAGCGTTTGTTTTCTGCGCCTTGATTACTCTACTCGTAGGCGCCGGTAGCATCCTGAGCATTAATCGGTTGTCCACGGCGCTGGCGTTGACCTTTTCTGACGACCTCGTGTCAGTGGGCAAAATCGGGGAAACCCTGAGCAGCCTCACCGCGCACAACCGTGGGATGTATCGTCTGCTTGATGGGCAAAGAGGCGTGTTACCGGACAGCGAAAATCACCGCCTGCACGAAGCGCTGGTGACTGATTTGAACACTGCAAAAAATGCCTACGCCAGCTACCGTGCGACGCCACTGCAGGACGATGAGCGCGCGGCGGGTGACAAACTGGACCTGGTCTGGCCGACCTACATCAGCACATCACAAAAGATTGTCGAACTGATAGACGCCAAAAATCTGGACCAGGCCGCCGTCATCCTCAACGGCACCAATAACATCGCGTTCCGTGAAGCGCGAAGCCTGATACGGGTGATGGTTGATTCCAACAACCGACAGATAGGCGAAGGCGCTGCTGAGGCGGAAGCGTTGCACCGCACCGCCATACTGTCGTTGACGACCGGGATCATCATTGCGTTCGTCCTGGCAATCGCCCTTGGCGTCTTCATCACCCGCATGATCACACGTCCATTGGCGCTGGCCGTGTCTTACGCACAGGAGATTGCAGGTGGGGACCTCACCCGAGCCATCAGCGGCAACAGCCACGACGAAGCAGGCCAGTTGCTCAATGCCATTTCTGCGATGCAAGGGGGCCTGAAGCGTACCCTCACACAAATCGCCAACGCATCGGATCAACTGGCCTCAGCCGCCGAAGAACTGTCAGCTGTGACCGAAGAAAGCACACGCGGGTTAACCCGTCAGAATGATGAAATCCAGCAGGCTGCCACGGCGGTCAACGAGATGACCGCTGCGGTTGAAGAAGTAGCACGTAACGCCGTCACTACTTCACAAGCCTCAAGCAGCGCCAGTAGCGACGCCATTAACGGTCAGTCACAAGTCAAACAGACCGTGACAGGCATTACCCACATGGTGGCCGAAATCACCGATTCCAACCAGGCAGTGACCGAACTGGCCGGCAATGTCCGGGAGATCAGCAAGGTGCTGGACGTGATTCGCAGCATTGCCGAACAGACCAATCTGCTGGCCTTGAATGCCGCTATCGAAGCGGCCCGTGCGGGAGAGCAAGGTCGTGGTTTTGCCGTGGTGGCCGACGAAGTTCGTGCCTTGGCCCATCGCACCCAGGCCTCCACCGTGGAAATCGAAGGCATGATCAGCACTGTGCAACGCGGGGCCGACGGGGCCGTGAACGCCATGGGCAAGAGCCTGGCACTGGCCACTCAAACCCAGGACCTGGCGCAGGACGCCGGTTCGGCGTTGCAGAAGATTACGGACGGCGTTTCGATCATCAACGAACGCAATCTGGTGATTGCCTCCGCCTCCGAAGAGCAGGCCCAGGTCGCACGGGAAGTGGACCGTAACCTGACGAACATCCAAGACCTGTCGACCCAGAGTACCGCGGGGGCCAATCAGACGGCGGCCGCTAGCCAGGAGCTGTCTCGCCTGGCCGGTTCGTTCAGCACCTTGGTCGCCCAGTTCAAACTCTGAGCGCCGCCGCCCCACTCCCGCAAGGACCACACCGGACCGTGTGGGGCGGACCTGCTTACGACGGGAGCGACCCGGTCTATCTGAAAGGATCGAGGTGTTAGAAATCCCGCTTGTAGAAGATGTCCAGCGAACTGGCCACGCCGCTGGCGGCTTCGAGGTAGACTTTTTTGCTCAGCTTGTAACGCAAGGCGATGGTGTTGGCCGGTTCAAACACGCCTACGCCATAACGCAGGCTGAGCTTCTCGGAGATGTTGCCGCTGGCCACCACACTGGTGGTATTGCCGCTGCCTTGGGTATCGAGCTGGAAGTCCTGAATGCCCAGATCCTTGGCCAACCCGCTAGTGACCCCGGAGCTGCCCATCAAACCCAAGCCGAGGGCGGCCTGGGCGAGCATGTTGTTGTCTTCACCGGTGGTACTCAGCGGACGCCCCAGCACCAGGTAGGACAACGCCTGCTCCTGACTCATCGCCGGCTCGGAAAAGATCTGCGTGGTCGGCTGTTCGGCACTGCCGCTCAAGCGAATGCCGGCAATCACGTCGTCGGTCTGGCGAATCGCTTCGATGTCCAGGTACGGCTGATCGATGGGACCGGCAAACAGCAATCGGGCCCGACGCACCGTCAGCCGCTGGCCGTAGGCGCGATAACGCCCGTCGTTGAGCCAGAGCTCGCCGCGTGTGTCCATGTTGTCGCCGATGTGCACATGACCTTGCAGGTTGGCGGTCAGGCCAAACCCGGCGAAGCTGAGTTTGTCTTCCCCGACCACCACATCGATGTCCATCGCCATGGCCATCGGCGGCTTGCCCTCTTCGGTCTGCTGACCGACGATCACCGTGTCATCGGAGACCTTGACCGTCGACGGCGGCAGCTCACGCACGGTGATTTCGCCCTTGGGCACCAGCACTTTGCCGACGATTGCGAGTTTGTCGTCCTTCATCGAAATTTTCAGGTCCGGCGCCACTTCGAGCTTGGCGTGTGGCTCGACGCTGACCGGCAACTGCGTGCCTTTGAGGGCCAGGTCCACCACCAGCGCCTGGCCCCAGGCGATATTGCCATTGAGAGTGCCCTGCCCGGCCTTGCCGCTTTTCCAGCCGCCATTCAGCTGTACGGTTTCGCCGGCAATCACCGCTTGAAGTTGCAGGGCCTGGAGCGCCATCGGCAGTTCCGGTCCGGAGATTTCACCGTCGCGCAGCTCAAGGTTGCCGTTGACCAGCGGCGCCAGCAACCCGCCAGACAGCGTGCCGCTGCCGTTCAAATGCCCGGTGAGTTTCTCGACCATCGGCACAAACGGCCGCGCCACCGACAAATCCAGGCCATTGAGGCGGAATGAGCCGGTCAGCGGTTTGTTCTTCGGCAACGGGTTGATCTGCGCCTGCAGCATCAGCTCACCAAGCTTGCCACCGACGAAGCTGAGGTCGGTGTCGATGCGTTTTGGCGTGAGTTTGCTGGTGAGTTTCAGGGTCTGGTACGGGAAGTCCAGCCACTGATCCTTTTCCTTCATGCGCAACGTGCCGCCGCTGGCATCGACGCTGATCTGGCCGTTCGGGCCGCTGGCCGGCAAGTCCAGTTGCAGGTCGGCGTTGAGCCGGCCCTGCCAGGCAAAATCCTTCGGCAGCCATTGCGCCAGGCTGTCGATCGGGAACTGCTTGAGGTGGTAACGCAGCTTTGGCTCGGGCATCAAGCGCTGGTCTTCGCCACACAGGCTGGCCGGGCCGGACATCCAGCAATGGGCACCGAAGTTGATTTTGCCGTCCGCCAGCCGTTCGAGTCTGGCCGGGTTTTGCAGCTTCCAGTCCTGACCACCGGCCTGGATATCGCCACTGGCCAAACGCCCGCGCCAGTTACCTTTATCCAACGCGCCGTCGAGACCGAGCGCCAGTTTCAGTTTCGGTCCTTGCAGGTCGAGGGTCAGCTTCTGGTTTTTGATGTCGCCCTGGCCGCTGGCGGTCAAGGTGCCCAGTGACGTGTCGCCGGTCTGGATGCCGCTGCCCTTGAGGTCGATCTTCGCCCGTTGGGCACTGTCGAGGGTGGCATCCAGATTGAGGCTTTGCAGGCGGTTGTCTTCGAAAACCAGTTGCGTGCCTTGCAGGGCGAGCTTGCCTTGCGGTGCCTTGAGCGTGCCGGCGACATTGACCCGACCATTGAGCTGGCCGCGCAGTTGCGGCCAGAGTTGGGCCAGGCGCGGCATTTTGATGTCGATCTGGCCGGCGAGTTTCTGTTGCAGGCTGCCTTGGCCATTGATGCTGTTGTCACCCAGGCGAATCTGCAACGCGCTGAGGTTCCATTGCTCGCCGCCGCCATCAGCCTTGGCTTGCAACACCGCCGGCTGCCCGCGCAGTTTGCCTTTCAGGTCCAGGTCGGCGGTCAGGCTGAGCCTTTCATTCTTCATCTCGCCTTTGCTGCGTAACGGACCCGCCAAGGTACCCGGCAACTCCGCGAGCCAGTACGCCGGGTTGATCGCCGAGAGGTCCAGCGCGGTATCCCAGGCGATGCCGTCGGCAAATTGCAGGTTCAGGTGCCCTTCGGCCTTGCCCTGCCCGGCTTCGAGCTTGAATTGCGGCAGATGGATTTGGCYCAGGTCGCCGCTGAACGGGCTGTTCAGGCTGAACGCCCCGGCCGGGCCATCCAGTGCGGCCTTGAAGTTACCGATGTAGTTGCCGTCGGTGTAGGAGACTTCACCGTTGAAGCTGCGCAGTGCCACTTGCGGCTCATCGATCAGCGGATAGAGGCGGTGCCAGGGGAAATCCAGCCAGTCGATTTTCGCTTCGGCACTGAAGCCTTTGCTCCAGTCCAGTTGCCCGGTGAGCTTGAGGCTTTGTTTGTCATTGGCGGTCAGGTCGAGACCCGCGATTTGCGCGCCCTTGGCGTCAACCTTGCCTTGCAGCAACAACGCGACCGGGCCAAGTTCGGCGGGCAACGTGGCTTTGCCGAGCAACTGGTAGCCGTTTTTCAGGTCGCCGTCGCCGGTGAGCTCCAGTTGATTGAGTTGCAGGGTGTCCGGCAGCTCGGCGCTGGCCTTGAAGCCGTCAGCGGTGATACGCACTTTTGCCGGCAGGTTTTCCACCAGCGGCTGCAATTCGCCGGTCAACTGCCCGTTCAGGTAACCGCTGCTGTCGGCTTTCAGCTTCAGGGTTTTCAGCAGGTCGCCGTCGACCTTCAACACCAGCGCCCAGGGTTCGGTGCCCGGCGCCGGCAAGGTCAGTTTGCCTTCGGCGGTCAGCGGCCAGTTGCCGCTCGGTTGCAACAGGCCAGACAGGTTCAGGCTCAGTTCATCCCGCTGCAAGTGCACCGAGTCGATCTGCAAACCCTGTTCGGTCCAGTGCGCCGCCAGTTGCAGGCCTTTGAGCTCTTCGCTGCCGTTGAACAGCAGACGGCCGACCTTGACGTCACCCAACTCAATGGCCAGCGGCAACTTCAAGTCCGGAAGGCTGATCGGCCCGCTGCTTTGCTCTTCTGCGCCTGGCGGAAATTGCAGGCTGACCTGCTCAGCCTGCAATTGCTCGATGCACAGCGTCATGCGCGTCAGGCACAGCGGCGACCAGGCGAAAATCGCCTGGTTCAGCTCAACCCGGCTGTTGTCCTGCTGCCACAGCAGATGGTCGGCGCTCCACTGTCCACCCAAACGGCCCTGGAAATTCTCCACGGTCAAACCCGGCACAAACCCGAGCGCCCAGCGACTGCCCGTCGCCGTACCCAGCACGATGATCAAGGCCAGCACGACCAGCATCAGCAGCGCCGGGATCGCCAGCAGCGCTATTTTCAAACCACGCTTCACAGCTCAGGCCCCATGGAAAAGTGCAGTCGAATGCCGCCGTCGTCGTCCATCGCGTGGGCCAGGTCGAGGCGAATTGGTCCTACCGGCGAAACCCAGCGTACGCCAATACCGACGCCGGTCTTCAGGTTCGGCAGTTCGAGGGTGTTGAAGGAGTTGCCCTGATCGATGAAGGTTGCGACCCGCCACTTTTCGGCGATGGAGTATTGATACTCGACGCTGCCGGCCACCATGTAACGGCCACCGATACGGTCGCCATCGGAGTTCTCCGGGGACAGGCTCTGGTAATCGTAACCGCGCACGCTCTGATCGCCACCGGCGAAGAAGCGCAGAGACGGCGGCACCGATTTGTAACCGTTGGTGGCGCTGCCGCCGACCTGCACCCGACCGAGGAAGCGGTGTTTATCGAAGACCGTGGTCAGGCCTTTGACCAATGCCGTGCCATACACCAGGTTGGTGTCCGAACCCAATCCTTCCTTGGCGACCTTGGTTTCGAATTGCAGGCGATAGCCATTATGCGGATCGATGCGGTTGTCGCTTTTCAGGTACGAATAGCTCACGCCGGGCATTAGCAAGGTACTGAGCCCCGAGTCGTCACCGAGTGTATATTCCTCGCGTTGCCATTTAAGCGACACCACCCGCTGCCAGCCGCTGGGCAACTTGCTGTGCCATTCGGGGCCGAGGGTCAGCAATTTGCTGCGGGAGTCGGTGCCAGCGATATCTTCATATTGATAGCCAGCGGCCCAGCGCAGTTTGTCGGTCAACGGTGGGTCCAGGGGAATGTCGTAAAACACCCCGACGTTCTGCCGCGGTGCCGACAGTTCGGCTTCCCAGCCATAGCTGTCGCCTTGCGGGTTGACCCAGTGCCGGGTCCAGTTGGCCTTGATTCGCGGGCCGACGTCGGTGGAAAACCCCAGACCCAAGCCCATGGTCCGAGGCTTGCGGGTGTCGAGTTTGACCGCCACCGGGATCACGTCGTCCTTGGAGGCCGTTGGCGCCGCGTCGACGCGCACGCCTTCGAAATAACCGCTCGATTGCAGCGCCTGATTGAGTTCGGCGATCAGTTCCGAGTCATAGGGCGTACCGGCCTTGAACGGCACCATGCGTTGCAGCAGGTCTTCGTCGAACGGCGTGTCGCCTTCAAAACTGACTTTGCCCAGCGCATAACGCGGGCCGCTGTCGTAGATCAATTCGATGTCGGCGACGCCCGCGCGCGGGTCCACCAGCAGCTTCTGGCGAGTGAAGCGCCCACTGAAGAAGCCGAAACGCGAGGCCTGGTTCTGGATCAGCCGCTTGGCGTCTTCGTAACGGCCATGGTTAAGCACCGCGCCTGGCATTAGCAGGTCGCTTTTGGGCACACGAAAGGATTTGAGCGAGGCGGCAGGACCGTCGACACGTATCGTGACGTTACGCAAATGGATCGGCTCGCCGGGATCGATGTTCAGCACCAGGCGCGGCGTCTTGCCGCCCTTCACGTCGCTGTCGATTTGCGGCTGGTAATACCCCAAGGCCTGGGCGGCCTTGCGCGCCTGTTCTTCGGCGCCGCGACTGAAGCGCAGCAAGGCTTCTTCATCGCGATCGCCGAGGCTACCGATATAGCCCTCTATATTGGCCTTCAGTTCATCGTTGGACGGTTTGATCCGCACATCCAATTCACTTTGCGCCAGCGCCGCGCAGCTGGATAACAGCATCAACAGGCCGCTGGTGATTCTTCCTGGAACATTCATAGGCGCGGATGCTATCACGAGCTTGGGAGCCTGATAGAGCCGGACTTGTCCCATAAGTTCGGCGATTACGCTGTTGCTGTTTGTAACACCTGCGGGTTGGCGTGGAAAAACACGTGCTCACGAATCGGTCCTACGGCCACTTCGCCGATTTCCTCATAGCCCTGACGCTTATAGAACTCCAGATAGCGAGGATTCCCGGTGTCGAGGATCACACCCTGGGAGTGCTCATCGACCGCGCACCAGTTGTGCACCGCTTGCAGCAACTGTTCGCCAAAGTGCTTGCCCTGGAACTGCGGGTGAACCCCCAGCAATGGCAGGACGTGCACCGAGTCGGACGGCACGCACGCCATCACGGCGGCGTGGTAATCGAGGTAGCGTCGGGTACAGCGAAACCCGGTGCTGAGCACCATCCGCAGGCGCCAGGCCCAGCTTTCGGTGATGCCCAGGCGGCGTTGCGGCGGCGCGATCAGGGCGATGCCGATCAAGCGGTCATTCACCAGCAGGCCGATGGCCGGCAAATCCTGCAGAAAGTGCTGTTTGATCAGTTCGCGCACCGTCGCCCGGACTCGCTGTTCATAACCGGGGCGTTCGGCTTCGAACAGGTAGCCGAACGTCGGCTCGTGCCGGTACGCCTGGTACAACAGGGAACGCGCTTCGCGGGAATAGCCGCTGTCGAGCATGTGAATATCGGCGATGGCGGTCGAGGTTTCGGGCATAACGGCGGATCTCCCTGGGGCACAGCTCAGATGGCTGCGC